>CAZDTB010000033.1:0-18171 GCA_964508075.1 uncultured Planctomycetales bacterium | reverse complement strand
TTAATCGGGGGGGGCCCAATGTCCTAGGGCGAAACCGTCACTTGCGGCTGACAAGGGATCACCGGCGCGTCGAAGACCTCCTCCTACAGATCGATGATCGACGCCGGGCCCTCGTGTACGCCGAGGGAGATCGTGGCCCCCGGAGGAGCGATGAAAAGCCTTCGCACGACGGGCAACGCCGGCGCGCCGCTCTGTCCTCCCAAAGCCGCGCCCGGCCAGTTGACCAGCAGGAACTCTCCGCCGGGGGTCTCTTGCAGCGACAAGGCCACGCCTGAGAGCCCCACGGTCACGTCCAGGCCGGTCTCGTCGGCGCGGCCAACGACGACCTGAGCTCCCTGCGGCCCAGCCTCTTTCTGGCCGCGCCCAACCGCGATCCAGTCGCCCGTCGCCAGGCTCGAGGCGGACATGGCAACCAGCGCGCCGGCAGCCAACAGCAGCTTGCATACTCTGCCCGGTAGGTTTCGCACGCTCATGACAGTTATCCTCATAGCGGTCAGTTCAATCCGCAGCCCAGAATCCCCAATCCGCAATACAATTATCAGCGATCGAACGGCCCTTACGGGCAGATCGTTCCATAGACGGCCAGCAGCGCCGACAAGTCGCTGAGATCGACGTCGCTATCGCCGTCGAGGTCGCCGTCTTCGTAAGTTACATCACCGGTCATTCCGTAATGAGCCAGCAGTTGCGACAGGTCGGCCAGATCGATGTCATCGTCACCATCGAGGTCGCCAAAGCAAGGGGCCGCCCGGATGCCCCAGATCTCGACGTCGTCGATGTTCCAGCCGCAATACTGCCAGGAGGAGTCGGTGGGCCCCATGGTCCACCGCACGTACACGGTTGGCTGGTTGTTGGCTACGGAGGCAATATCGAACTCCTGTAGATGCCAGGAGTAATCCGCGACCTCGGACGAGTTCGACCAGAGTGTCTCCCAATGGCTGCCATCGTTGCTGACCCGCACGCAGGCGTGATCGTAGGCGGGCTGCTCGACGCCGAGCCAACGCCAGAACTTCAGGCTGACCCTGCTCAGGTCCGAGCAATCAATTGCAGTCGTCGTGAGGTACCGCTCGGGCAGGTTGTTCTCGTAGTCGCCGTTGAGGTTGTAGCCGTAGACGTACGACCCGGTGTGCCCACTGGTCGGGTCGGGCCCGCCGTACTGTCCGCCGCCCCCGGTCGGCTGGCCGAAGGCCCACAGGCCCTGGGTGGACCAGCCGGGGTTGCTGTCGAAGGTCCACTCGTATTGCATCTCGGGCACGCCGATCGACAGCACCACCTGGCGGATCGAGTCGCCGACGTGGTCGGTCAGGTTGGTGAAGTAGACCGTGTCGTGGTACCCGCCGGTGCCGAGTTCCTCGGCGTAGCTGTTGATCTCGACGGTCGCGTGGGCGGTCCCGTCGGGCGGCAACGTACCGGCGAGGTCGCCCGACAACGTTACCCACGCCGCCCCGTCGTGCGTCACCTCGTAATCGACCGCGTAGTCGGCGTTGTTGCGGAGGTCGTAGGTGATACCGTCGGGGGTGAAGGGTCCGCCCTGGGGCCCCTCCGAAAGCAGGTCGTCCCTGGGGCTGACGCGCATCGGGCTGGGCGTATGCGGGAGGCGGAGGCTCGGGTCGCCCATCAGGTTGTACAACTCGAAGAAGTTCCGCTTGATGTCCGTGCTGCCGTCGTAGTCGTTCTCAAAGTGCCTCAAGCCGCTCCGCCAGGCCGGCCCGACTTCCCAGATGTCATCCTCGAAGAAGGCCCGGTAGAAGGAGTGCTCGAGCACGGTGGAGGGTTCCCAGGCTTCCTGACTGCCCCAGTAGATGTAGTCCGACGGGAAGATGACCGCCGCAGCGCCCTTGTCGGCCTCGCGGAGCCAGGTTTCGCCGAAGCACTCGCCGAGTGTGTAGTTGCCGACGTTGCACGAGAAGCAGAAAACGACGCCGTACAGCCCGTCGTTGCTGAGGGCCTGCACGTTGCTCTGGTAGAAGGACGGATCCCACCATCCGCTCGAGCTGCTGTGACCGTAATAGACGACCCAGAGGCAGCCGAGGTTCACCGCGTCGGTGACGTCCTGCGTATCTCCGCCTTGAGAGGAGTAGATCCTGATTCCCTCGTAGCCGTTCGGGACGAAGTAGTTGTCGATGACCCAATCGTGGGTCGGCTCGGCCATGCCTTGCGTGCTGGGGTTGGCCAGGAAGGCGCCGCGCATGTAATAGTCGGGATCGGGGTAGTCGCCGGACTCGACGGTCAAGGTCTTCTCGACCACGTCGGCCAAGGTGCTGACCGAGCGGACTGAGAAACGTCCGACGGAGATCTCGGAATGCCAGTCGTCACCGGCGTCCATGCATCCGTAGGGCAGGTCCGTGGGCGCGTGCTTGCTGCCGCCGCCGGTCCAGTGCGGGATGGTGGTGGAAGTGGAGGTGGAACCATCGGTGTCGCCGACCAGGAGGATGTACTTGGGCGCGCCGGGCGTACCCCAAAGATCCTGGATGTAGTCTTTGATGGTCGTCCTGCTCGTACCTGCGGGGACCGAATACGTGCTCACCTGGTAGCCCTGGGCGGTCTTGGCGTCGGCGAATTGAGTGAGCGGTACGCTACCGGCGTAGGCGCTGGCGGTGATGATCAGGTAATTCTGCTGGGGGCGACCGTCACGGCCGTCTTGTCCGATGTTGGCGGCGCTTGTGGGTGCGGCGGCCGCAACCAGCAGCAGCGCTGCGACGACTGTGCAAGCATACGCCCGAAGCTCTGGCTGTGGCGTGCGCATGAGAGTTCTCCTCGCTCTGATTTGCATGTCAATGTCGATGTCCATCTTGCGTAGACTTCCTTGTTCTCAAGCGGTCGCGGTCTGCCACTTCCCTACGGGCAGGTTGTTCCGTAAACGGCGAGCAAGGCCGCCAGATCAGCCAGGTCGACATCGCCATCACCGTCGAGGTCACCATCCTCGTATTCGGCGCCGGAGGTCATCCCGTAGTTTGCCAGCAGTTGGGCCAGGTCGGCGAGGTCGACGTCGCCGTCGCCGTCGAGATCGCCGGGGCATTGCGGGCCGAGCACCGCGGCCCAGATTTCAATGTCGTCGATATTCCAGCCGGGGTAAGTGACCCCATCGTCGGTCGGGCCCATCACCCAGCGAACGTAGACGGTCGGCTCGCCGTCGGCAAGGTCCGAGATATCGAAGCTCATCTCACTCCACTCGGAGTCTGAGATCGTTGTCAAGGGGTTCTCCCAAATCGGCGTCCACGCCGAACCGTTGGTCGAGACTTCGACGTAGGCATGGTCGAACGGGGCCCGTTCGACGCCCAGCCACCGCCAGAAGCGCAGCTCGGTACCCAGCAGGTAGCTGCAGTTGATCGCGGTGGTGGTCAGGTGGTACTGGGGCATGTCATTAGTGTAGTCCCCGGCGAGGTTATAGCCGTAGACGTTGGTCCCAGTGTAACCGGCGTCGGGATCACCGTAGTGACTACCGCCGCCGAGTGGCTGTCCGAAGTCCCACAAGCCTGGCGTGTTCCAACCGGGATCGCTGTCGAGCGGGAAGCTGTAGATCAGCTCGGGCGCGGGCGGCGTGACCTCGATGTCGATGGTGGCAATGTTCGAATCGCCACCCTCCGGTGGCGTTCCACCATCGTTGGCCTGGAAGGTGAAGCTGTCCGGACCGATGTACCAATCGTCCGGCGTGTACTCGACCTGGTTTCCGCCGCCGAGGAGCGTGTACGGCGCGCCGTCGATCACGTCCGCGGCGGGGTCGCGGAGGACGCCCGCGGCCGGCAGTGAGTCGATGATGTACGTCAGTGCCCCAGGCGGATCCGGCAGGCCCTCGTCCGTCGCAACCAGCGTGATCATCACGGGCGTGTTCACCGGGGTCGAGACGCTGCCGTTCTCAGCGGTCGGCGGAGCTTCCCAGACACACGGGTTGACCGCTGACAGGTCCGACTCGAGGTAGTCGTCCGGAATGCCACCACCGGCGGAAAGGCCCACGATGGGGCTGCCAGCGTCGATGTTCAGCCAGGTGATGTGGATCTCGCCGTTGAAGAGCATCTCGATCTGGAAGGTGTTGTCGTTGCTGGTGCCGTAATTGGGCACGTTCTGGTAGGTCACGGCGGCGCGGTCGGCGAGCTGTCTCCAGCTCACGCTGCCGCCGGCGCTGGGATTGAGGTCGTTGAACAAGGCGGAGATTCTCGGCCGGTCGAAGTGGACCGCCAGCGATTGGCTGTAGGTGCCATCGCCGCTGCCGAAGGTGATGTACCCGTTGCTGCCGACGTAGAAGTCGTCGTAGCTGGTTCCGTAGAGCGAGACGGTCTGGCCAACGCCAAGGTAAAGATGCTCGTAGTCGTCGTCGCCCAGCGAGATGTTGGACCCGCCGGCCGGATCGGTCGGGAACTCGGCGGCCTCATCACCGCACATGCCGTAGTGATCGCCGGTTCCGTCGGGATAGAAGACCAGCGTGAAGTACTCGAGATCGAAGCTGCCAAACTGCTCGGTAAAGTAATCGGCCTGTTCGAGCGTGGTGAAGGACCAGGTTGACGACCAGCCGCTGACGCCGCAGCCGTTGTTGGCGCGGACGTGCCAGAAGTACTGGGTAATCGACTCGAGGTTGAAGGGCACGGTGTAAGCGGTCTCGGTCAGCGTGGCGCTGTGGACGACGTAAGCGAAGCCGAGGTCGGTGGCGATCTGGAGATCGTAGTCGACCGCGTCCGCGGCCGGCTCCCAGATCAGTGTCGGGGCGCGCGGGATGTCATCGGCACCGTCCGGTGGG
This sequence comes from uncultured Planctomycetales bacterium, assembly GCA_964508075.1. Lineage (GTDB taxonomy): Bacteria > Planctomycetota > Phycisphaerae > UBA1845 > Fen-1342 > JALSRY01. Next base: position 13,442 of record CAZDTB010000033.1, on the reverse strand, counting down.
CTGACGAGCGCGACGGCCCCGGGAGGACTCTCGGAGACGTTCAGCGTGACGGTCGCATACTGTTGGACGTCCCCCGCTGTACCGGTGACGGTGATGTCGTAGCTGTCAGGCGGAGCCCCGATCAGGCCACTGACAGTCATCGTGCTGGTGAAGGGTGGTACCGCGTTGTTGAGGCTGAAATCGACGGCGGTGCCCGGTGGTTCGCCGACGGCGTTCAGAACGACAGGCTCAGCGAAGTCTCCGATCGGATCGACGTCGATCGTGTAGACGCCCTGATCAACGGGCGGGGAGCACAGGTCCAGGCTCGGCGGATCGGGATGAAGGCGGAATCCGTGGCCGCCAGGGAGAAGCAGGGACGGATCGCCCATCACGTTGTACAACTCGAAGAAATTCCGCTTGACATCGGTGCTGCCGTCGTAGTCGTGGAGGAAGTGATACAACCCGGCCTGCCAGGCCGGGCCTACTTCCCAGATATCATCCTCGAAAAACGCGCGGAAGAAGGAGTGCTCCATTACGGTGGAGGGCATCCACGCATCCTGGCTGCCCCAATAGATGTAGTCCGAGGGAAAGATGACCGCCGCGGCCCCGCGGTCGGCCACGCGCTGCCAAGTCTCGCCGAAGCACTCGTCCAGCGTGTAGTTGCCGACGTTACAGGAGAAGCTGAAAACGACGCCGTAGAGGCCATAGTTGCTGAGGGCCTGCACGTTGCCCTGCCCGAAGGACGGATCCCACCATCCGCTCGACCCGCTATGGCCGTAGTAGACGACCCAGAGGCAGCCGTCGTTGACGGCGTTGGTGACGTCCTGGGTGTTTCCGCCTTCGGCGGAGTAGATCCTGATTCCCTCGTAACCGTTGGGCACGAAGTAGTTATCGATTACCCAGTCGTGGGTCGGCTCAGCCATACCTTGGGTGCTCGGGTTTGCCAGGAAGGCACCGCGTCGGGGGTAATTCGGATCGGGGTAGTTGCCCGCCTCGACGAACAGACTCTTCTCGACCACGTCCGCCAACGTACCCACGGTACGCACCGAGAAGCGGCCGATCGCGATGTCGGGATACCAGTCGTCGCCGGCGTCCATACAGGCATACGGCAGGTCGGTGGCGCAGGCCTTGCTGCCCCCGCCGCTCCAGTGCGGGATCGTAGTCGAGGTGGAACTGGAGCCGTCGGTGTCGCCGACCAGCAGGATGTAGTCCGGCGCGTCCTCGGTGCCCCAGAGATTCTGAATGTAGGCTTTGATCGTGGTCCGGCTGGTGCCGGCGGGCACGTTATACGTGGTCACGTCGAAGCCCTGTGCGGTCTTGGCACTGGTGAACTGATTCAGCGGTGCGCTGCCGACGTAGGAACTGGCTGAAATGATCAGATAGTTTCCGGTGCGGCGTTCCGCCGCCGCGCTCGATACGACCGCGGCCAGCAGCGCCGCTACGGCCACGGTACGTCCGCGGACTGGCAAGCTCTTGTTGAGCGGGTTCATGCAGATTCTCCTCCCCCCTGCTCCATCACCCCCAAGCAATCCTCCAACCCCGAAAGACGCTGGACCGGCGCAAGCGTTGTTGTTATCAGCCGGTCGAAAGCTCCGTAAGCTTACAGCCCAGTGGCGGCCCGGGTCCACGTGGGAGTCTCAGCGTGCTAGCAGGCGGACGAGGCGGCGCCTTCCGAGGCGCTCCCATCCGGTTTCGCGTCATTGGGCGCGGCCAAACCCCGCCCCTCCAAGTTGAGCTCGCCCAGCGTGCTTCCAGCATAGCACAACGATGTCGTCCGATGCAATCACCGCGCCGCACTGCTCTCCACATATATTAGGCAAGTGCGTTGGCCGGGCGCCCGACCGGGACCGGTTTCTCACGTGCCGGCTCGCGTTTTGCGAGGTTTTCTACGCGCACGAGGTCCCATAAACACCCAACCGGGGGGACCGAGATGCGTCCGATGGGGATGTCCGGATACCGGTCGTCGCCGGCGTACATCGGCAATTCACCGGAGAATGCGCGCGGCGTGTTACGGCTGGGCGTCGGCCAGCAAGGTCTCGTAGCATCCGAGGTTGAACTTGAGGATCTCGAGCCAGCGCTGCCGGTCGAGCAGGTCGCCGTGCGTGATCAAAGCCAGTTTGTCGTAGTAAGCGGCCAGTTGCGGATCGGCCAGACAGTTACGGCCGGTCTTCAGCGTTTCGAGGTACCCCTGCGGGATGCGTCGCTGAAAGTGTCCAATCCGCCATTCCGCGTCGGCGTCCGGCTTCAAGCGGGCCAGCAGGGCGTCGGCCAGGGCGAGCTGGTCGACGATGTGGACCTGCGGTCCGGCGAAGAGGCCGCGCATGCCGATCCGCTTGGCAATCACGACCGCCGGGCCCTCGGCCTGGAGACGCCGGCCATCCTGCTCGAGCGAGTGCGGGGGGCGGCCGCGCGTTGTGGAGAGCAAGCCGGTGGCGTGGTAGTACACCGCGCGCTCGTCCGCGACGCCGTCCGCACCAATCAGGTTGTTCGTATCGCTACCGTAGTCGCACGGGCTGGTGAGCGGGGAGCGCGGGGGGATCGCGCCGACCAGGGCCACGGCGACAAGCATCAGCAATGCGGGGCCGCCCGAGACCTTCAAGCGGGACAAGAGCGCCACGCCCATCAGCAAGGGGGCGGTGAGGAGGCGTCCGAGCATGAAGTCGCCGCCGATCAGCACCACGTAGAGCACGTAAAGCAGGGCGCCCAGGACCACCGGGAGACAGCGAGAGCAACGCGCCACCAGGGGGATGACCAGCCCGGCGATGATGACGATCGGCGTCAGCGGATCCGCCTTCACGTTTGCCAGCAGGAAGACCATTCCTTGGTGAATCAGGTCGCCGACCGGCAGCCCGGTGTTCAGCTTGGCGTAGGCGGTGTTGGGCACCAGCGAACCGTAGTAGAACAGTGCGAAGGCCTCCCACGCCAGAAACGGTGCGAACCCCAGCAGGATCGTGCCCAGCGCGCGGACGCCGCGCACCCGATAGAACGCGACGCCGAGCGCCGGCAGAACCAGCAGGATGGCGTCCATCCGGTTCAAAGCCAGCAATCCCGCCGACAGAGACAACCACAGCAGCGATCGGCGATCCAACGGGCGCGCGAGATAGACATATAGGAACAACACCAGGAGAAGATGTGTCAGCGGGTTTTCCAGCCCGGAGGTCGAGTAGTCGGTGAACGACTTCGAGAGGGCCAAGATCGTCACACCAAGCACTGCGGATAGCACGCCGGCGGCGACACGCAGGGAGAACAAGAGCATGGCCGCCAGCGACACAACCATGCTCAGCACGAGACTCGTGTAGTAGACCTCGTGCGTGAGCCAGTACCCCCCCGCCAGCAGCAGCATCCATAAGGGATGCGTGTAGACCTGCACGCGCTCGGCGACGTTCCAGGTCAGGCCGTGGCCCCCGACAAAGTTGTCCACGGTTCGGAAGGTGATGTACGCGTCGTCGCAAAGCCAGGCCGTTTTTACCAGGAGCGCTGCATAAAGACCGATGGCGACGGCCACGAGAACCCGGTGCGCACCGGGCTTGTCCGCGATCTCGGGTGTAGCGGCGAGCCGGCTTCGCATAGCGCCATCATAGCATCGGCAGCGCTGCCGGATAGCGCAACGAAAACCGACGCGCGCGAAACCCAGTGACCGTGCCGGAGACTAACAGCGCCTATCAAAACCGGTGGCACGGGCGTCTCGCCCGTGAGGCCACAGGCGAGATGCCTGTGCCACCCTGGTTCCGTTAGGGACTCTAACGCAGGTTCAATCGCATGAATGCGTCGAGCCCACCTCAGCAGCTCGCGGGTTGGATCTTGTTGTGTTGGGCGTTGCCGCCCCACATGTACCACCCGTCGGCGTCGTCGCTGCCGGTCTCGAGACAGGCCAAATCACCGTGCGCTGTGCCAAAGTGAACGCGTCCCTTGGCCAGGCACGGCTGGAACACGATTGGCCGACCGACGTCGTACAGGAGCTGCACCTCACCGCTTTCCTGACGCACGGAGAGCGCATGTCCCAACGTGCTGGTCAAGTAGAGGCAGTCCCGGCCCAACGCGGGCGGCAGGAAGATCTGGTCGTCGATGTCGACCTGGGACCCGCGCACCTCCGCTTCCCAGGCCTTGCGCTCGTCCTCTTCGTGCAGGCAGTACACGTTGGTGCCCTGGCTGTTGAAGACCCGCCCGCGTGCGTACGCCGACCGCGAGCCCTGATAGGCCCAGGCTCCCGACACGCTCGAGATGCCCAGGTGATCGCTCGCGGCCCCAAGCTTGGCCGAGCTCGGCGACGAGGCGAAGCCCACCCCGGCGTCGAGATCCTTGGCGTGCTCGCCTTTCAGACCGGACCCGCCACCCTTGTCGGCCTCGAAGTACCGAGAGCGACGGCGGTAGAGGATATCGCCGTGATACGCACCGGTGCCGCGGTGCGCGCGGCGCATGCGCTCGAACACTTCGTGGCCGGACTTCTCCTTCTCGGTGATGATGACCCGTCCCTCGACGATCAACGGCGCGCTGGTACCCTGGTTGTCTCGCTTCCACACCACCGAGCCATCTGCAATATTGAGGCAGAACGAAGTGCCGTCGAGGCAGGTCAGGAAGACCTGCTCTCCGTCGACGACGGGCGCGGTGATCGCGTCGCCGCTGATCTCCTGCTCCCAGAGGTGCTCGCCGGTGCGCAGGTTGGTGCACAGCAGGCGATGCTGATGCGAACCGCCGAGGCCCTGCTCTTTCGCCTCCTTGATTGCAGCGCGCTGCTCGTCGACAGTCATCCCGGGGCGCAGCAGCGGCTTGCGCTGTTCGGCGGGATAGGCCATGAATAGCCGCTCGCCGGCGATCGCCGGCTGGCTCATCAGCGGATCGCCGAGCCATTCCTGCCACAGGATACGCCCGCTGCGCGCCTCACAGACGATGATCGTGCAGCTTTCGGTGTTGAAAGCGACCAGGCCGCGCTCAACGACCGCGGCGGTCGGGCCGTCGTCCGCCGTTTTCGTCTGCCATGCCAACTCGCCGGTCGCGCCGTCAAAGGCGTAGAACTCGTACGAGCCATACCCCCCGCCGATGAAGAGCATGCCGTCTTCGTAGGCCGGCGTCGCGATCGGCCGCTGGCCGGGGATGCGCAGCGACCAACCGGTGCGGCCGTCGCGTGTTGAGAAGCGCGTCGGCGTAAGCTCCTTCGCGGGGCGCGGCAGTTCGACGCTCACTGCCTGATCAAGGTCAATAACGATGTTGGGTGTCGTTTCCATGGTGCTCCCCATCGGCCTCCAACCTTAGTCTGGCAGAGGGCAACTCTCGCGACCGACACGCCCCGGGCAATCCCTTACGCCAGCCCAACGAGCCGCCGGTCTCCCCCTCTCGATCAATCAGCGAAGCTTAACACGGCTAACCGGCCGGCAACAGCACCGAAAGCTGCCTTCGGAGCCAGCACGCGACCTCGGCCGGCGGGAGTGGGTCTACCGCGTCGGGACGGCGTTCGGCGGCCGGGTGGCCCACCCTTTGCGCAGCAAAGGATGGGGACGCGGTTCCTCCTTGCGATCGGGCTACCGCGGGGCATCGGAGCAACCTTTCTATACGGCCGCACACCTGGTACGCCGAGAATCGGCTGGTCTCTGTGGGACCTGTTTCCCAACCGGTCAACGGGGACAAGAAGGTCGAGTTTGTGTACGATTACATCGGTCGCCGGGTGGAGAAGAAGGTGATGAGAAACAGGTGGCTGTCGCTCGTTATGCCCCCTCGTTACGCCCCGTTATGCCCATGCCCTCGTTATGCAGGCTGAAATGCAGAGCGGACGAAACAGAGTCGGAGATGGAGTCGTGAGTAGAGTTCTGTTCATTCTAGGTATGCTCGTACTGGTAATCTGCGAGTTTGCCATACTGTATATGGACTACGACATACGACTGACGGACCGCTACAAGGTCATTAATAGCCCGCATCGCAGCGGGCGCGCAGCGCTGGAGGCATCCGAAGGTGGGATAGTTGTGGAGAACGTTGAAGGATATGCGATCCTTAAACCGGGCATTCTGGCAGGGTCGTCTGAAGGACGTTATTTCCTCGGGCAGCCAAAGGGCGTTATTCGCTGGTTCGATACTGAGTCGGACTGGCGTACCGCCTGTTATGAGGCTGCTGAGATTGAGCCCGGTGCGCTAGCGGAGCCATCGCGTCTAGAGTACCCCATGTTCCTGAAGCTCCAGATGCTGCTGCTTGCGTGCGCAATCTCGTGGCTGTTTCTCTTTCGGAGTTGCTTCGTTCGCAAGAGGAGAACAGGGACGGTGCCGATGACGAGTGACCACAAGCAGCAGGAACAGCAAGGCGGTTTTCCGGAGAAACAGCAAGGACCAGGTGGGCGTGACCGGCCGGACGGTGCGCACGTACGAGAATGACCGTGACCTGCTCACGTCGGTCGAGAACAAGTTGTACAACCCCACTACGGTCTCCAAGTACACCTATGCCAACGACGACCTCGGCCGGCGGGAGTGGGTCTACCGTGACGGGACGGCGTTCGCCGAGCGTCGGGGGACGCTCGATCTCCACGCCGCGCGGCAACTCCACGGCGCGCGGTAGCTCCGCGCCGTCGAGGCGCAATCTGACAGGCAGGTTCCGCTCGTTCGTGAGGCGCGGTGCGGGAACCGAGGTGTCGCGGGCTCGCGCGGGTTCTGGCTGATTTTGAGCGTCTGCGCCGGTGATGGTGGCGGTGCGCCGGCGCGGGGCTATGCTAAGCGGGTTGAATCGCCGCAAATGGAGATGGATCTTTGTGCCCGGTCTGCCATGAGCCGCTGATCGCGTTCGAGCTAGAAGGCGTCGAGATCGACCATTGCCTCGCCTGTCGCGGGACGTGGCTCGACGCCGGCGAGCTCGAGCAGATCGCCGAGCTGGCCGACGTTCCGGCCGGGCCGTTGAGCGCCGCCCTGGAAGCCACCGGCCCGGGCAAGCGCGGCCGGCGGCGGTGCCCGCGCTGCCGACGCAAGCTGAACGCGGTGACGGTCGGCGTCGATCCGGCGGTTGAGATCGACCGTTGCCCGCTGGAGCACGGGCTGTGGTTCGATGCGGGTGAGCTGAAGACGCTGATCACCTCGTTCGCCGGCGGCGAGGCGGGGGCGGTCGCGGAGTTTTTTGGAGACCTGCTGCGCCACGAACTGGACGCCGGCGCGAAGGGAGAATGACTATGGGGACCGTGGTGATTACATCCGTCGTCTGTCTGGTGATCGTCATCATCCTGATCGTGTGGTTCATCGGGATGTACAACGGTCTGGTTCGCGAGCGGAACGAAGTCAAGAACTCGTGGGCCCAGATCGACGTGCAGCTCAAGCGGCGGCACGACCTGATCCCGAACCTGGTCGAGACGGTCAAGGGCTACGCGGCGCACGAGAAGAACACGCTGGATAGCGTCGTGCAAGCGCGGACGCGGGCGGTTTCGGCCCAGGGCGTCGGGGAGCGCGCCAAGGCTGAAAGTGAGCTGGGCGGGGCGCTGGGGCGGCTGATGCTGATCGTGGAGCAGTACCCCGATCTCAAGGCGAACCAGAACTTCCTGGCGCTGCAGGAGGAGCTGACGTCCACCGAGAACAAGATCGGCTTCGCCCGGCAGTACTACAACGATTCGGTCATGAAATACAACACGCGCATCCAGAGCGTCCCGACCAACATCGTCGCCGGCATGTTCAGCTTCCAGCAGGAGGAGTTCTTCGAGCTGGAAGAGCCGGCGGAGCGCGCCGTCCCGCAGGTAAAGTTCTAGCGGAAGGGTTCGGGGTTCAGGGTTCAGGGTTCAGGGTTCAGGATTGGGCTGGCGGATGGACTAACGAATTACAGATTTGGGACCGCTTGCTGACTTACCACATCCGAGGCCCGCAGCCCACGGCCCAGAGACTGAAAACTGATGACTGAGAACTGAAAACTGAAAACTGAAAACTCCCATGTGGGAAGCCATTCGCCAAAACCGCCGCCGCTCGTACTTTCTGATCGGCCTGATGGCGCTCATTCTGGTCGCCCTGGGTACGACCATCGGCATGTACATCCACCCACAAGGGGCGGTGTTCGGTGCGGGCGCGGCGGTCGCCCTGTGGCTGCTGCTGTGGCTGGTCGCGGTTTCCGGTGGTGACAGCATTCTGCTGTCCAGCGTGAAAGCCCACGAGATCAAGAAGGAAGATGCGCCGCAGCTCTGGAACGTCGTCGAGGAGATGACCATCGCCTCGGGGCTGGGCAAGATGCCCCGCGTGTACGTGATCGATGACAGCAGCTTCAATGCCTTCGCCGTCGGACGCAAGCCCGAGACGGCGGCCATCGCCGTCACCTCTGGCCTGCTCCGCAAGCTCAGCCGCGACGAGTTGCAGGGAGTCGTCGCACACGAGATGGGCCACATCCGCAATCTCGACGTCAAGTTCATGACGCTGGCCGGCGTGATGATCGGCGCGATCGTGCTGATCTCCGATGTCTTTCTGCGCGGGCTGTTCTACGGCAGCGGGCGCCGGCGGTCGTCTTCGCGCGGCGGCGGGCAGGGAGCCGCGATCATGCTCGTGGTCGCAATCGCGCTCGCGATCGTCGGGCCGATCTTCGCACAGTTGCTATACTTCGCGTGCTCGCGACGACGGGAATACCTCGCCGATGCGTCGTCCGCGCGGTTCACGCGTTATCCGGAAGGGCTCGCGTCGGCGCTGGAGAAGATCTCGCAGCGGGCGTCGTCGAAGTCCAAGTCGGACACCAAGGCCAACCGCGTCATGGCGCCGATGTACATCGTGAATCCTTTGCAGGCGAAGGCGGCGTTCAGCCTAAGCTCGACGCACCCGCCGACCGAGAAACGCATCCAGATTCTGCGGAGCATGGGCGCCCAGGCCGGCTTCGCCGCCTACGAAGCAGCCTACCGGGCGGCCAGCGGCGCGAAGCGCGGCTGCATCGACGCGCGGACACTGGAGGGCGATACGGGTGCGGCATGTCGGTCGGCCACGCCCGAGGACCGGAAGAAGGACGCCGTCGAGCGCGCCCGGCAGGTGTCCGACCTGGTCGACCGAATGGCGGAATACCTGGTTCTGGCGTGCGCGTGCGGCGTACGCATCAAGGTCCCGTCGGACTCGAAGCGTGACACGGTGAAATGTCCGCGCTGCGGTCGGGAGCACGCGATCCCAGTCGCCGAGTTGGCTACCGTCGCCGCCGCGACCGCCGCTGCGGTGGGCAAAGACGCTCCCGCCGGACAAGAGTCGCCGGCATCACCTCTGCCGCCGATGCGTTACCGGCGCAAGGGCGAAGGCTGGGAGTCCTTCCGTTGCCGCTGCGGTCACACCGTGCAACTCAGTCCGAGCTTCGGCGCAAGCTCGGTGTCCTGTCCGAAGTGTCGTCAGCGAATCGAAATCCTGGGGCAATAGACTAAGCGCCTATCAAAACCGGTGGCACGGGCGTCTCGCCCGTGAGGCCACAGGCGGGACGCCTGTGCCACCTGGTTCTTTTAGGTATTCTAAGGAGCTTGCTGAAGCTCAGCGCATCCTGAGGCATTGCACTGCCGGGGGGGAAGAAGGACCGTGGCCTAAATGGCCGTGTCCGGCGGGCGGTGCGGAGACGGGCATCCGCGACCTTAGGAACCCCGCCGACCACAAACGGGGAAAATTCACTCAAGACAAGAAAAAAACGCGCCAGGTTTTGCGCGCCTAGCACGTATTATGAATAGCGGCACCCGCATCGAGCAAACCCACCCACCGGGGGTGGCGAATGGTTGCCCCGGCAACACAAGCGCGGGGATGCGTCGTGTTCCCACAACCGGAGCTGGCAGGGGCGTCCCGGAGCGGACCGGCGTCTGCCGTGCCTTGCATCGAGCGAGCTGCGATGTCGTTGCCAGGTACATCAGTGTTTAGCGCGCGGGTTGGATTGCTCACACCGACCCAGACAGGCAAGGAGAAAGATCATGAAAGTCGCTAGTGTTCTGCGTGGAACCGGTGCGCTGACCGTTGTGGTCATCAGCGCTGGCATCGCCTGGGGGCAGTGGTCATCGGATCCGCTGGTGAACCTGGCCATTGCCGACCGGACCGGCGAGCAGCTCGATCCGAAGATTCACACCACGTCCGATGGCGGCTGCTATGTCAGCTGGTTTGACGATTCCGCCGGCGGATACGACGTGCATCTCCAGCGGCTCGACCCCGATGGCAACGAACTGTGGGCACACAACGGCATTCTCGTCGCTGATCGGTCATTCGACTATGCGCAGCATTACGGCCTGGACGTCGATGCGGACGATAACGCGCTGTTGGCCTTCCGCGATGACCGCTTCGGCGGCGAGCAGGTCACGGCCGCCAGGGTCAGTCCCGACGGCGAGCTGCTCTGGGGCGCCAACGGCGTTCAACTCAGCGAAGTCGGCGAGCTGATTCAAGCACCCAAGATCGCCGCCACCACGGACGGCTACGTGGTCATCGGCTGGACGGTTGACCACGGCGAACAGACGGATGTTCGGTTTCAGCGGCTGGACGGCTCGGGCGTGGTGCAGTGGGGGAGCGATCTCGTGCTGGCCCCGGCGACTGGGTCGTATGGGCGTATCACGCTGCACGCTTCGGATGGGGGCGCCGTAATCGCAGCCTGGATCAAAGATGGTCCGACGTACTGCGACCCCAGACACGTGTATGCCCAGAAGATCTCCTCGACAGGGGACACGCTCTGGGGTTCGTCGCCGGTGGTCGTGTTTGACGACGGCTCCCTGCCGTATGGGTGTTTTCCGCAGTTCGTGCCGGACGGCAGTGGTGGGGCGGGATTCGGCTGGTACCGGATCGACCCGTCGTACGACTGCTACGCGCAGCACATTCTCGGCGACGGCACCGAGGCGTTCGGCCACAACGGCACGCTCGCTTCCACGCTGGCCACGCAGAAGCATGTCGAGCCCGCGGTGTGCTTCGATCCGGGCACGAGCGCCACGTTTCTCTTCTGGGTGGAGGCGAACGCTGCGCAGACGGAGTTCGGCATTTACGGGCAGAGGTTCGACGCATCCGGGGTTCGGCAGTGGCTCGATGAAGGTCTGGCCTTTGTGCCGCTAAGCGGGAATCAGGTCAGGGAAGTCTGCAGCCTCCAGTACGCGGACGGCGCGCTGGCATTCTGGATCGAGACTGTCCGAATCGGGATCGACCACGTTGTTGCTACGCGCGTGGACGGCACCGGGGACTTCGTGTGGGGATCTTCATTCGCGACCGTCTCCTCGCCGGAGTCGAACAAACAGGCTCTTTGCGCCACGCTCGGCACGCAGCAGGACGCGTTGCTGGTCTGGATGGATGATCGAAACGACTTCAGCGACGTCTATGGTCAGAACGTCCTTGAGGACGGCTCGCTGGGGGGCGCTGCGATCGAGATCGTGTTCCTCGACCCACCCACCGGTCCGCCGCCCGAGACGCTCTGCGGCTGTGAGATGATGCCGTTCTTCGAAGACCCCCGGCCGGTGTACGAGGACGTCGAGTCCGTGCCTTCGCCGTGCGAGAGCGGCGGTGACATCCTGTTTTCGATCCCGCTGAATCACCGAACCGTCCCCGATAGCTGGATGACCTGGAGCCATGGCTACACCGGCGACGTGTACTACACGAACAGTGCCGACGAGGTCACGCTCACACTGCCGCCCGGTTCATGCGGCTTCTATTTCTATGTTCAGCCCGCCGAGTGGCTGCTGGCCGAGTTTCAGGTCATCGTGAACGACACGATTTCCTCGGAGGTTTTCAGCGTCGAAGGGCAGGGCGGGGCCACGTTCGTCGGCGTGTGCGGCCCAGGACTGGAAACGATCCGGATCGTGAACACCGATGAGCTGGGGGACGGCTTCGCGGTTGGCGAGTTCGGCATCTGCTGTTTCTGCGGGCCCGTTTACGGCGCCTGCTGCGATCCCGAGACCGGCGTTTGCACTGACAACGTCGAGGCGAGCGAGTGTCTTCCGCCATTGCAGTTTTGGGTGAACACGCCGTGCGAGGAAGTCTACCCGCCCTGCGGCAACCCGGGCGCGTGCTGCGATCCGTACACCGGGGAGTGCCAGGACGACGTGCTCGAGGTGAATTGCCCCGAGGGCTTCCGCTTCGAGCCCGGGCAGACCTGTGAGATCTTGGATCCGGAGTGTGGCACGCCGGGCTGCTGTTGCCTCGATGACGGCGGCACGGTCTCGGTCGAGTTCGAGGCCGTCTGCAACTCGCTCGGCGGACGCTTCCTGCCCGGTGTGCTCGGAGAGGATTGTGTAGCCGAGGCGTTCGAGCCGCCGTGCGGCGAGTGGGAGTGCATGGGAGTCCTGTATGCTCCCAGCCAGGGCGACAACGTGGCATGGCGAATGGAGCTTTCGAGTCTTTGCGGGTGCCGGGTGGACTACTGGGATGCCCGCGCGGGCACGCCGTCCGTCGAGTTCCTGCGGAATTACTGCTGCGTATTCACGTGGGCGGACTATCCGTACGCGGACAACGTCGCGATGGGTGACGCCCTGGCCGACTATGTCGATCAGGGCGGCCGGGTGATTCTGGGCCAGTGGAGCTATCCCAGCACGCAGGGCAACTACCTGGCGGGGCGGATCGTGACGCCGGCCTACTGCCCGGTCACCGTATCGGACTACGCGTCGGGAACGTATGCGGGCGACGGCACCGATTGCGTGTGGTGCAACGTCTGGATGCTCGACAGCCCGTATGTCGATCGCTGCACGCTCGTAGACGGAGCCGCATCGGACGGCACGCTGACCGACGGTTATCTGGCGGCGGCGTGGCGCGCGGATCGGCGCGTGTACTACTCGCCCGGGAACACCGGCCCGAATTACATGCCCGGCGACACGGCCCGCTTGATCGCCAACATGTGCGCCTGCGACGGCCCTGACGCATACGGTGCCTGCTGCGATCCATATACCGGCGATTGTCTGGACGATGTCGCGTGTGCAGAGTGCTCGGGCGAAAGTTTCTTCTTCGTGAACCAGACTTGCGACGAGCTGGACCCGCCGTGCGGAAATCCCGGTTGTTGTTGCGATGAGGACACGGGGCTGACCACGGTCGAGTATGAAGCGAATTGCCGGGGCCGCTTCCTGCCGGGCGTGACCGGAGAGGCGTGCTACGCCGAGGCATTCGAGCCGCCCTGTGGCGAGTACGAGTCCTGTCAGCATTCCATCACCATGTGGGATGACTATGAGGACGGCTGGAACGACGGCTTCATCGACGTCTTTGTGGACGGCGAGCTGGTGCTGGCCGGCGTCACGCTGCCGTCCGGCGGCGGTCCCGAGACGGTCCTGTTCGAAGCAGCCACCGGCCAGCAGATCTCCACGATCTGGACGTCGGGTGGCTGGGACCGCGAGCCTTCGTACTGCATCTATGACGGCCTGGGCAACGAGCTGGGCTGTGACGGCGTGGGCGGCACGACGCCCACTGGAATCACCGTGACCGCCGCTTGTGAAGAAGCCATCTGCGGCGACGGCATTTGTAGCGTCACGGATATCGGCCTGCGCGGTCTACCAGTAAATACCCCGACGGGTGTGATCGCTACTGACGGAGCGTACTGCGATAAGGTCCAAGTGACGTGGAATG
>CAZDTB010000032.1:17245-18201 GCA_964508075.1 uncultured Planctomycetales bacterium | reverse complement strand
TAGAGTTCTGATCGTCGGCAGCGGGCCGATCGTGATCGGCCAGGCGTGCGAGTTCGATTACTCGGGCACGCAGGCCTGCCGGGCCCTGCGCGAGGAAGGCGTCGCGGTCGTGCTGCTGAACAGCAACCCCGCCACAATCATGACCGACCCCGAGCTCGCCGAGCGAACCTACCTCGAACCGATCACGCCAAGCGTCATCGGCGAGATTCTCAAGCGCGAAGCCGAGCGCGGCCAGCCGGTCGATTCACTCCTGCCGACGCTCGGCGGTCAAACCGGCTTGAACTGCGCGATGGCCGTCGCGGAGCAGGGGATTCTCGCGCGTTACGGTGTGCGGCTGATCGGAGCCGACCAGGAGACCATTCGCCGGGCCGAGGACCGGGAAGGGTTCAAGCGCACCGTAACGAGCGCGGGCATTGATGTGCCGCGTTCGGGCATCGCCTGCTCGCTCGACGAGGCGCGGCAGGTTCTCGAACACGTGCAACTGCCCGTATGCGTCCGGCCGGCATACACGCTGGGCGGTACCGGCGGCGGCGTGGCGCGGACGCCCGACGAGTTCGAGGTCCGCGTGCAGGACGGCCTGGCCGAGTCGCCGATCGGCCAGGTGCTCCTGGAAGAGGACCTCACCGGCTGGAAGGAATTCGAGCTCGAGATGATGCGCGACGCGCGCGACAACGTCGTCGTCATCTGCTCGATCGAAAACGTCGACCCGATGGGCGTGCACACCGGCGACTCGATCACCGTCGCTCCCGCGCTGACGCTTTCCGACAAGGAATATCAGCGGATGCGCGACGCGGCGATCGCCATCATGCGAGCGATCGGCGTGGAGACCGGCGGGGCGAACATCCAGTTCGCGGTCAATCCACGTGATGGGCAGATGGTCGCCATTGAGATGAACCCGCGCGTCTCGCGCTCGTCCGCCTTGGCCTCGAAAGCCACCGGCTTCCCGATCGCCAAGA
>CAZDTB010000032.1:6031-17235 GCA_964508075.1 uncultured Planctomycetales bacterium | reverse complement strand
CAAGATTGCCACCAAGCTCGCCATCGGCTACACGCTCGACGAGCTGCGCAATGACATCACCCGTGAAACCTCCGCCTGCTTCGAGCCGACCATCGACTACTGCGTCGTCAAGATGCCGCGCTTCGCCTTCGAAAAGTTCCCCGAAGCCGACGAGACGCTGACCACCTCGATGAAATCGGTCGGCGAGGCCATGGCCATCGGCCGTACGTTCAAAGAGGCGTTTCAGAAGTGCATCCGCTCGATGGAGATCAAACGCCCGGGCTACGGCCTGCATCCGAACGACAAGTCGCTGGACGGGCAACCCGGCGACGCGCTCGGCCAGGACGACGAAAGCACCGTCTGGCTCGACACCTTCGGCCACGAGACCGGGCCCGCCGTCCCGCTGTTCGGCGGCACGTCGCTGGGCGAGGCCCCGGCCGACCTGCACGAGCAGGCCACCGAGCGATGGCCGATTCCCGAGGACGTATTGAGCGCCAAGATCTCGACGCCGTGTCAGGGCCGGCTGTACTACGTCCGTTACGCGCTCAAGCTCGGGTGGTCCGTCGAGCGGATTCACGAGCTGTCGTGCATCGACATCTGGTTCCTCGATCAACTGGCCGAGCTGGTCGAGTTTGAAGAACGGTTGCTGCGCATACCGATCCGAACCGGCGCTGCCTTCCGCCTGACCCCCGAGCTGATCGACACGTTCCAACAGGCCAAGGCCTACGGGTATAGCGACGCGCAGTTGCGCTATGTCTGGCGGCTCGACGCACAGGCGTATGAGCGGCTCAAGGCCCAGCTCGACCGCCCCAAGTTCAAGCTGGTCGATACCTGCGGCGCCGAGTTCGAGGCGTACACGCCTTACTACTACTCGGCGCGCGAGCTGCCGTTGGCCCGGGTCGTGCACAGTCCGCAGGCGGTGGCTGAGCTGCGTCGGCACCGGGCCTCCGGCGGGAGGGAATCGCTGGGGACAGCGATTCACGATCTGGGGATCGAATCGCCGTACCGCTATCGCGCCCTGGACGACGAGCACGTGCTGGTCGAATCGCACGACGACGAGCTGCGCGTTTCCGCCCGGCCGAAGGTGATCATTCTCGGCGGCGGCCCCAACCGGATCGGTCAGGGGATCGAGTTCGACTATTGCTGCGTCCACGCCGCGATGGCGGCGCGCGAGATGGATTACGAAACAGTGATGATCAACTCCAACCCGGAGACGGTCAGCACCGACTATGACGTCAGCGATCTGCTCTTCTTCGAGCCGCTCACGCACGAGGACGTATTCAACATCTGCGAGCGCCTCAACGGCCGCCTCTTCCCGCCCGGCGGGGCCAACGACGGCCACGTGCGCGGCGTGATCGTGCAGTACGGCGGCCAGACGCCGCTGAATCTGGCCCAGGGGCTGCACGAAGCGGGCGTGCCGATTCTGGGAACCTCGCCCGACAACATCCACCTGGCCGAGGACCGCGAGCGGTTCCAGCAGGTGCTCGCCGAGCTCGGCCTGCGCCAGCCGGCGAACGGCATCGCCTTCTCGCGCGCTCAGGCGGTCAAGGCCGCCGAGCAGATCGGCTATCCGGTTCTGGTGCGGCCCTCTTACGTGCTGGGTGGGCGCGGCATGCAGGTGTGCAACAACGCCGCCGACCTGGTGCAGTATATCGAAGGTGCACTGCATGCGACCGATCGCGAGCTCAACATCGACCGCCAGCACCCGATCCTGATCGAGAAGTTCCTGCTCGACGCGGTCGAGGTCGACGTCGACGCGATCAGCGACCACGGCTATCCGGGCCGCGATCCGGCCGCCGGCCGCTGCGACATCTGCGGCGTCATGGAGCATATCGAGGAGGCCGGGATTCACAGCGGCGACAGTTGTTGCGTGCTGCCGCCCTACTCCCTGTCACCGGCGTTGCTCGATGAGATCAAGTATCAGGTGAAGATGCTGGCGCGGCGGTTGGGGGTGTGCGGGCTGATGAACGTGCAGTTCGCGATCCAGGGCCGCGTGGTCTACCTGATCGAGGTCAACCCGCGCGCCTCGCGGACGGTTCCCTTCGTCAGCAAGGCCACCGGCGTACCGTGGGCGAAGATCGCCACCCGGGTCATGCTGGGGCAGACCCTGGACGAAGCCCGCGGCGGCCTGGGCGTCCCCGAGGTACGCACACTACGGCACGTCGCCGTCAAGGCCCCGGTCTTTCCCTTCAAGAAGCTCAGGAGCATCGACTTCGTGCTCGGACCGGAGATGCGCAGCACCGGCGAGGTGATGGGAATCGATCAATCATATCCGCTGGCTTTCGCCAAGGCGCTGCGCGCGGCGGGCATCAAGCTTCCGACCGCAGGCAAAGTGCTGGTGAGCGTGTGCGATGAGGACAAGCCCCGCGTGGTCTCCATTGCCCGAGAGTTGCTCGAGCTGGGCTTCCAGATCTACTCGACGATCAAGACCAAGCAGACGCTCGAGCAAGCCGGCATCCCCGCAACCCTGGTCTCAAAGCACGACGGCCAGGGACCTCCATTCCTGCTCGACATGATCCGGTCCCGCGAGCTCGCTCTGCTGATCAACACGCCGATCCACACCGGCGGCGCCACCGAGGAGGGCCGTTGGCGCGTCGCTTCGATTCAACTCGGCATTCCGCTGCTGACCACGCTCGCCGGCGCCCGGGCCGCTGTCGGCGCGATCCGCGCCCTGCGATCCAACGGCGTCGAGGTCAACGCGCTTCAGGACTACCTTGCCATCGGAGAGCCCGGATGATCGCCAAGCTCGCACTCGAGGATGGTACCGTCTTCACCGGCCACGCCGTCGGCGCCACCGGCACTCGTACGGGCGAGGTCGTCTTCAACACCGCCATGACCGGCTACCAGGAAATCTTCACCGACCCGTCCTACTGCGGACAGATCGTCACCATGACGTTCCCCTTGCAAGGCAACTACGGCATGAACCCGGAGGACTTCGAGTCGGCCAAGCCGCATCTTTCGGGTGTCGTCCTGAGGGAATTGCCGCGCCGACCAAGCAACTGCCGCGCCACGATCGGCGGCCCCGAATTCCTTGCCGAGCACGACATCATCGGCCTTCTCGGCGTTGACACCCGCGCGCTGACGCGGCGAATCCGCGTCCACGGGGCCCTGCGCGGCGCGATCTCGACCGAGGTGGGCAACGACGTCGAGCTGGTCGAGCTGGCGCGTGCTTCGGCCCCGATGACCGGCGCGAACCTGGTCCAGGCGGTCACGCCGCGTGAGCCCGGTCGCTGGACCGAGCCGCTTTGGCGCGGCGGTGATCGCATTTGCCCAGAGCCGTCGGGCAACCGCCACATCGTCGCGATCGATTGCGGGATCAAGCACAACATTCTGCGCCACCTGGCGCAGGAAGGCTGCCGGGTCACGACGGTCCCCGCCGGCACGACTGCCACGCGGATTCGCGAGATGGCCCCGGACGGTCTGCTCGTCGGCAACGGGCCGGGGGATCCGGCGGCAGTGACCGATACGATCGAAACCTTGCGAAAACTGCTCGGTCGGTTTCCGATCTTCGGCATCTGCCTGGGACACCAGCTTCTGGCGCTCGCGCTCGGGGCGAAAACCTACAAGCTCCGCTTCGGCCACCACGGGGCCAACCTCCCGGTCCTGAACCGGCACACCGGCCGCGTCGAGATCACCAGCCAGAATCACGGCTTTGCCGTGGATGCCGCCGCGCTGGAGCGCGTCGGCGGCACCGTGACGCATGTGAACCTGAACGACGGGACGCTGGAGGGGTTCGTTCACCGGGACCAGGGCGTCACCGCCGTCCAGTACCATCCCGAGGCCGGCCCGGGACCGCACGACGCCGGCCACATGTTCCGGCAGTTCGCTGAGGCCGTCAGCGAGAACAGGTCGTTCGACGTACGCGTGCCGGTGTAACGGCGAGGACGAGGGGAATAAGATAACAGCGCCTATCAAAACCGGGTGGCACGGGCGTCTCGCCCGAGAGGCCACAGGCGAGACGCCCGTGCCACCCTAGTTCTGTCAGGGACTTCAACGCAGTCCAACAGGCCGCATAAGTGCGAAAGTCGAACTAAGTTCGCTCTCTAGAAAACGCTTCTGTGGGCGTCATTCCGAGGAGGGCAGCGGCGAGCGGCGGTCAGTCACCTGCGGCGGAAGCGGGGAGTTCGGCCATCTCTCGGTTGATCATATACCATAGCTCGGCGGGGCCCTGGGCACGCGCCAGCTGCGCGGCGCGGCGATAGGCATCGGCAGCGGCGGCGTTCTGCCCGGCCACACGCAGCAGAAACGCAACCCGGTAAAGCAATCGAGGATCATCCGGATTGTCTCGGATCAGTTGCCGGGCGTGCCGAACCGCCTTGGTGGATTGCCCGTCCACGGCCAACGCCATCGCCAGCGCGTAGCGCGTCTCGCGATCGTCGGGATGGCTGGCGAGCGCGGCGGTGAGGCGCGTGATCTCTGCGGGCAACAGGCCGAGCTCCATCTGCGTGGCGGCCAGGTTCGTCTGCGCCTCGGGCAGGTTGTCCTCGACCGCATGCGCGGCGGCAATGCGAAAACGCTCCAGCGCCTCGGCCGGGCGTCCCAGCCGGTTCAGCACCAGGCCCATATTGTTGTGGACCTGAGCATCATCGGGATCGTCCTGCAACAAGCGCGTGTATTCGCGCAGCGCCTCTGCCAACCCACCGCGGTTCAGGTAGGCATCGGCCAGCCGGCGTCGGCCGAAGGCGAAGTCGGGGTGATCGGCGATCGCGCTGGACCAGAACTCCTCGGAACCGCGCCATTCCAGGGTGCGGTTCCCGGTGAGCCAACCCAGCGCAGCGACCGCGGCGACCCCGACTGCAAGTTGCACGAGCTGTGCCTTTTGTTGCCCGACCCATCGGGCGAGCCGGGCGAGCCCCAAGGCAACCAACAGGAAGAACCCGGGCGCCGCTGCGTACACGTATTGATCGCCGACCGGCGAATGCTTCAGGTATCCGAAGGAGAGCAGGCCGAGGATGGGCAGCAAGGTCAGCAGGAAGTGGGCCGCGCCCCAAACAGCCAAAGCCCCGATACGCCGACGGAGAACCCATCCGCCGAGTGCTGCCGCGACCAGAGCGACGAGCGGCAGGAACCACACTAGTGAGAAGCTAACCGTCCACGGGGGATAGATCAGCGCCAAGCCTGTGGGCCAGAGCAGCTTCCCAGCATAGAACCAGCACGCGGCCGAGGCGGCCAGCGGGCGTAGTGGGAGCGGCTCGGCGAAACACGTGCCGACCGTGCTCTCGAACATCGAATCGATGTACATCAAGCAGCCGCCGACACCGACCAGCACAGGGGCAAGCGGTGCCACCGCGTCCCACAGCCGCCGACGCAACAGCAGCCAATCGGCCAGGATCGCCGAGCCCAGAAACGTGATTGCGGCGCATTTGCTCAGGAGGGCCGCGGCGAACAGAACGTAGGCCAGACGCGCCCAGCGGACCTGCCCGGCGCGCCGCGAGCGCCAGTAGGCGAGAAACGCGAGCAGGGCCAGGGTGGTCGAGAGCAAGGTTTTCCGGGCCGCCAGCCAGGCTACCGAGGCGGCCTGCATGGGGTGGACGGCGAAGAGAGCACTGGCCAGGAGCGCCACCCCGCTGCCCGCCCCGAGGGCGCGCAGCAGAGCGAAAACCAGCACCGCATTGACCGCGTGCAGCGCCACGTTGACGACGTAGTAGCCGGTCGGCCATGTTCCCCAGAGCTGAAACTCGGCCCAGTGCAGGGTATACGTCAGCGGGTAGTATTTGCGAACCGGGTCGCTCGGTATCCAGATCCGCGCCAGGCCCCCAACATCACGCAAGTACGGATTGTCACGAATGTAGATGTCGTCGTCCCAGATGACGTAGTCATTACCGATTCCCGGCACGTAGGCAGCGACCACCAGCAGCGGCAGAATGAGCCACAGTCGACCACTGTCGCGCGGGGGTTTGCCGATTTGGGCCGGGCGCGCGTGATTCCCGGCTGCTGCCTGGGAGGGCGCTCCGCTGGGCTTGATTTCACTCATCCTCGCACTGCACCGACCTTTACAATTCCGACAAAAGCAAACATACGCAGGCCCTCTCCTGCCCGCAAGTCGCTGCCGTGAGATCCCGCTGGTTGCGAGTCGGCACGGAGATGTCCTTCCCACCCGGACGCGCGGACGCAACTCCTCAACGGCGTTTCACGATCCTGCGCATGCTCGACTGGACGGTACGCGGTGCTCCTTCGAGGTGCCACAGAACGGTGTGCCATGGTCCGAGGCGCCGCCGCTAACTGCGCTGGCGCAGCTTGTACACCACCATCAGATCCTGTGGGGCATCCACGATCGTGTAGTTCTCGCTCCGCGCTCGGTAGACACTCTCGAACAGCCAATTGGCCCGCGGATCGTCAAAAACGCCAGGAAAAAACGGCGGAAACACAATCAGATAATCGGCGTCGACCGCCCCCATGAAATCGCGCATTGCATCCGGCGAGGCAATGATTGTGTGCAAGCGCCCCCGGTCGTGGGCCAGCGCATGACGGTTGAGGCCCATCAAGTCGATAGTCCGGCGCTGACCGAAGTAGCGCAGCGCGCCGGCGTCGTTGACGACGATGGCAGCATCCTCCGGGGTGCTCTCAGCGACCCACCGCCCGATGTCGACCTGAACTTCGTTGATGTTCTGGCAATTCCAGGCGTACTGCTCGGCTACCCGCCGTAACTCATGCGGATGCGCTGCCAGGCAAAGCACCGCCAGCGCTATCGCCAACCCGCGGCGACTCCACAACGCCACCGACACCAGCGATCGCGACCCGGTGTGCTGATCCTGCGCGTCCGCAGACAGGCGCCCCTCAGCACCCACTGCTTGGTCGCCCGGCAAACCGGCCGCCGCGAGAGGCCACAAGAGGCGCCAACCAGCGGCGATGATGGGGTACAGGAACGGCAAGGCCGGGACCAGGTACCTGAGCCAGTAGTAGAAAGTCCCGGATCCGGGCGGAAGGTAACGCGAGACTGCGATTGCCACGAAAAAACACCAAGGGAAAAAGAGCACGACCCAACGGACCGACGTCGGGCGGCGGATCACCTGCACGACCCCCAGGGCGTACAACACGGCACCCGCCATCATGAAGTTCACCGGCAGCGTCCAGACCGCCTCGCGCACGACGGTCAGCAAACCCTGCGGGTGTCCACTGGTAAACTTGGCGTAAAAGGTGTTGGGCAGGATCCGGCCGGTAACCGCGAGGCAATATCCGCTCCACAGCACTCCGAAGACCAGTGTAGGCAACGCCGCTTTGAGCAGTGCCCGGAGGTCGTCGCGGGAGAAGGTGTCTAGCCATTCGCGCAGCAGCGCTATGACCACGAGGCCACCCAGTAGCAGCATTTCGGGACGCGTCCAGAAGGCCAATGCCAACAGGACGCCGACCGTGAGATACCGCCGCCGATGCCACGCGCAGACCGCCCAGAGCCCGAAACCGGCCGCCAGACAGACCTCCATTCCGGAAACCTGGGAGAAGGCCAACGCCGGGGTCAGCGCGCTGAGGAGTCCTGCCAACAACGCCCCCACGCCACTCTCACAGCAGATCCACGCAAGCTCGCACACGCCCCAGGTCATCGCGATGGCAATGAGCGTGCCAAGGATCTTCAGCGCGAGGACGGCGTCGAGACCCGGCAGGGCGGCCAGCCAGTGCGCCGCGGCGCACACGACCACCCACGCCGGGCTGGTGAAGCCGGCTTCCAGCTCGTGTTCGTTGTAGTATGGGAGACCCGACTGAGCTACCGATCGCCCGTAGACGAGGTGAATCCAGCCGTCATCCAGCGGCAGTCCGGTGCAGGCGGCATTTGTCCCTGGGCTGCGACCGGACAGGAAAAACACTGCGATTGCAGTGTGAACCGCGGCTAGCAGGACCCACGTCGGCCAGCGCCGTCCGCGCATTCGCAGCACTGCTCGCATGCCGGCATGTTATGTCTCGCCGTTGGCGCGGTCAATCAACCCGACCAGCGCCGCCGCGCGTCGAAGCGCATCACCGCTGACTACCGGGGGGGTGCTACTGCCTGCTACCCGTCAATAATGTCACGGTGACGCAGCACGCGCGCCCGAGAGTCGCGCGATCGACTTGCGTGAACGCCCCGGTTTCGGCTATAGAAGCGTACCGGCGCCGTCGCGGTTGTTTGACTTGCCCCGAGGCGGCGCTATAATCCCAGCCTGACTCTGTAGACGCTACGGATGGCGCGGCCACGCCGTCCGGTTACCCCACTTGGGGAGGTAGCTATGCCTTCTACCGCCCGGCTCTCCCGCCCAGCGGCGTCGTTACTGGTTCTCGCGGTCATCCTCAGCGGTGTCGATGCAGCGCGAGCCCAGCGCGACGCGGACGGGTTCGTCACCGGTGCCGCCGCGGCGGCCTGGGAAAAATGGAACACCGCTCTGGAGGCGTTGCTGGCCCGCGACCCGGACACCGCGGAGATGATGTTCGAGGATTTGCTGGCGGGCGAGCCTTCACCCTTCCGCATCGCCTTGCTCGCGGAACGGTCGATCGAGCGCAACGTAAACGCCGGCGGTGTGCTGTTGCTCGAGCAGGATGCCGAGGCGCGTGCGTTGCAGTCCAACGGCCAGACGGTCTTCGAGCTGCTCGAGACGGGCCGCGAGCAGATGAACCAGGCCGACGACGGCTGGTACTTCGCCTCGATCGGACGCTTCGGCATCGCCAACGCCAACTTCCAGGCGTTGCTCGGAAGCGATCCGGATCCAGTCGCGCTGCTCGAATTCGCCGATCGCGTCCCGAAACGCCACCAGATGCTCGTTCAGCTCGCCGGCAACGCGATCATCGGCGATTCGGTCGCCGGGGTGCTCAAGCTGCTCCAGCTCGGCGAGCACTTGATCAAGGCCGATCCAACCCGCATCAAACAAAACATCGAGCGGCTCGGCGGCCCACCGCGGGCATTCGAGAACGGCGTCGCTTGTCTGAAGGATTCCGGCGAATACGCGATCCCGTTCCTGGTGCAGTACGTCCGCGACCCAGACAGGAAGGCGCTGACGCAGGCGATCCTCCGCACTTTGCCGCAGATCGGCCGGCCCGCCCTGAATCCGATGGTCATCGCCCTGCGCATGGACGATCAGACCACGCTGCGCTACCTGATCCGCGCGCTGGGTCAGATCGGCTACTGGCAGTCGGTCCCCTATCTGCTCAAGCTGCGCGAAAACCCCAACACGCTCGCGGAGGTCCGCGCCGCGATCGACGTCACGCTCAACGACCTCGCAGACTACGGCATCACGATCGATTCCCATATGTCAGCCGCCGAGGCCTTCTACCGGCTGGGTAAGGCTTACTACGACGAGCACGAATCGCTCACCGCCGACCCGCGCCTGGACCTGGCCAACGTCTGGTACTGGAAGGAGGGCATGCTCCAGAACGTCGAAGTGCCGGTGTCGATCTTCAACGAGATCATGTGCATGCGCTGCTGCGAGGAGGCTCTACTGTCGAACCCGGAGCTGAAGCCGGCGTTGGCCTTGTGGCTGGCCGCCAACTTCCGCCGCGAGGCGCAATTGCCCGAGGGACAGAGCGACCAGACCCGCCCGGAGGACTACCCCAGCGCCGCCTACTTCGCGCAATCCGCCGGTGCCGACTACTGCCTGATGGCGCTGGCCCGGGCGGTGGACGACGGCGACCCGGCGGTGGCGCTCGGCGCGATCGAGGCTCTCCAAAAAACCGCCGGCTCAGCCAGCATCGTCGGAGATCAGGCCGGCCGCCAGCCCCTGGCCGAGGCGCTCTCGTTTCCCGACCGGATGGTGCGGATCCGCGCCGCCCTGGCGCTGGGCAACGCTTTGCCCATCAAGTCGTTCCACAACGACCAGAACCTGATGCCCGTGCTCAGCGAGGCGCTGCTGCTGTTCGGCGGCGCCCGCAACGCCTTGGTGGTCGACCCCGATTCGGAATCGGCGAACATGACGGCGTCCACTTTGCGGTCGGCCGGCTACAACGTCATCACCGACGCCGGTCTGCTCGCTGGACTCGAGAAGGTCCGCCGCGAGCTGCCCGGGATCGATGTCATTCTGCTGGCCTCCGACATGGCCACTCCCGGCCTCACCGAGGGCATCGCGCACGTTCGCAGCGAATTCCGCTTTGCCGCCGTGCCCGTGATCATCGTTGCCAAACCCGCGCAAGGTGAAATGGTTGCCGAGTTCATTCGCGGCGATCACCGTTTGGGGCAGGTCACCGTCGATCCTGACGCGGACGTGCTCGCCGAGAAGATCGCCACGGTATCAAAGGCCGTTGGCGCGACGCCGATCACGCCCGCGGTCGGCAGCGGGCTCGCGTTCGAGGCAACGCTCGTGCTCGGGCTGCTGGCGATCACGAACAATCCGCTCTTCAACGTGCAAGACGCGGAGACGGCCCTGATCGCCGGCCTCGAAACCGAAGACGTGATGCTGCGGCGGTCCGTCGCGCAGGTTCTGGGCTACCTCGGCACAACCCCCGCGCAGCAGGCGATCGCGAAGATCGCCCTGGACCCCGATGAGGCCGAAGACATGCGCGTGACCATGTTCACGGCCCTGGCCGAGGCCGCCAAGCACCGCGGAAACCATCTGCCCGACGACCTCGTCCAGCAACTTACCACCGTCGCCGAGTCCGACGAGAACATGGTCATCCGGACCGCGGCGTCGCAGACGCTCGGGGCCCTGAACCTGCCTGGAAACCCGGCGAGCGTAATCATTCGCAATCAGCACGGCGGCTAGGAGGCACCATGCTGCGGTTGTTTGCAGCGACAATCCTGTTCTTGGCGATCCCCGGGTCGACAGCCCAGGAGCGCGGGCCCGCGGTCGGCGCCGGGCCTGAGCCCGCGCCCACACCCATCTCCTGGGAATTCAACTTCAAATACGTGCCGCCCCGGCGGATCACGGTGCAGCTCGCAAGCTCGGACCAGCCCGAAACGTATTGGTACATGCTTTACACCGTGACTAATACGAGCCAGACCACGCAGCGCTTCTACCCGACGTTCGAGCTGGTCACCGAGGACCTCCAGGTCATCCCGACCGACATGGGCGTCAGCCCGCTGGTGTTCAACGCCATCAAAGAGCGCCACCAGATCACTCACAAGTATCTAGTCCACCCGACCAAGGCGATCGGCGACCTGCGGAGGGGCGACGACTATGCCTGCGAGTCTGTCGCGATCTGGCCCGCTGGTGACCTAACTGTAAATGAATTCAAGATTTACATCGCCGGTTTGAGCGGCGAGGCCCGTGTCCTGCGAAACCCGGCCTTCGACCCCGACCAGCCGGCGCTCTACTACGCGCGCGCCGTCGAGA
>CAZDTB010000032.1:0-6021 GCA_964508075.1 uncultured Planctomycetales bacterium | reverse complement strand
GCCGGAGACCAAGCAGATCATGGGCGACGACGGACGGCGGCGGGAAGTCACCGTCAACCCCAAGTATTTCACGCTCCGCAAGACGCTCCAGCTTAGCTACACGCTGCCGGCCTCCGAACGCGCCCGCGAGCAGGTCGAGCCCCGCCTAAACGACGCTCGCTGGATCATGCGCTAGCATTCGGAGCCTGAGGGGGAATCCCCGACGGTGGCGTGCAGACCTCAATGCGAAACGCCCGCCCCCGAGAAACAGGCGCCGCCGAGCCCGTTCTCTGTCGGCCTGACGGGGCGTGAACTGCGGTTGCCGTCGTGGACTATTGACGCGGCACCGATGGTGGGGTATGTTAACATAGTAAGCATGTCTGGGCTTCATCGGAAGCCGGAAAGGGATAAGGAGTCTCACTAAACAAGGGGAGACGAGTCATGTTGAAACCGAATCTCAGCCGTACATCCTTTGCATTGGTAGCCGGTGCGCTCGCGTGGGCGAGTGTCGCTCAGGCCCAAACGACCTGGTACGTGGACGACGACGCGTCGCCCGGCGGAGACGGGACCAGTTGGATCACGCCGTTCGACGATCTCCAGGACGCTCTGGATGCTGCCGCCACCGATGACGCAATCCACGTCGCTGGCGGGACTTACGTGCCGTCCGACCTGTTTGATCCCAACGATCCCAGCCCCACCGACCCGCGCCTGGCCACGTTCTTGCTGGTCGGCAACGTGGAGCTCTATGGCGGCTACGCCGGGCTGGCCAATCCGGGCGACCCTGACGAGCGTGACATCTCGTCATACGAGTCGATCCTGACCGGCGACCTCGCCGGCAACGACGGACCCGGCTTCGCCAACAACGAGGAGAACAGCTACCACGTCGTCTACGCCTACGGGGCCGACGTGACGGGGCGGCTGGACGGATTCACGATCACCGCGGGCAACGCCAACTACGCAGACGCGCCGCACCGGGACGGCGGCGGGATAACCGCTTTCGAGGGTGCGACCCCAACGATCGACACCTGCACCATCCGGGAGAACTTCGGGTACATGGGGGGCGGACTGTACACCAATGAGAGCGACCCGACGTTGATCGACTGCGTATTCGACGGGAACGTGTCCGAATGGGGCGGCGGAGTGAACAACTCCACCAGCGACGCGACGTACATCGGCTGCACCTTCACGGGCAACTCCACCACGGGGGACGGCGGCGGCATGAGAAACATCATCGAGGCCCACCCCACCGTGGTGAATTGCACGTTCACTGACAACTCGGCGGACCTGGTCGGTGGCGGGCTGATCAACCGGGAAGGCTGCAACCCCATGCTGATCGGCTGCGTCTTCAGCGGAAACACATGCGTGACCGCCGGTGCCGGAATGGCCAGCTACACCAACAGCAGCCCCACGGTGGTCAACTGCGTCTTCAGCGAAAACGTCGCTACGACCCACGGGGGCGGTGTGTTTAACCGCGAGAACTCCAACCCCACGTTCACCAACTGTCTGTTCGCCGGCAACACCGCGGTAATGAACGGCGGCGGCATGATCAACCGCGTGGGCAGCACGCCGACGCTGGCCAACTGCACGTTCAGCGACAACTCAGCGGTTTCCGGCGGCGCAATCTTCAATGCCGCCAGCGTCTCGACGATCACCAACTGCATCCTGTGGGGTGACTCCCCGGACGAAGTCGTGGTCGGCTCGGGCGACCCGCCGGTAATCACCTACAGCGACGTCCAGGGCGGCTGGACCGGCGTGGGCAATATCAACGCCGACCCGCTGTTCACCGCGGGTTACCACCTCTCGGCGGGCTCGCCGTGCATCGACGCCGCCAACAACTTTGGCGTCCCGCCTGACGTCGCCGATCTGGACGACGACAGCGACACTGCCGAGCGAACGCCGCTCGATCTGGATCTGAACGATCGCTTCGTCGACGACGCCGCTGGTGACACGGGTGTGCCCGACCCGCCCAACTACCCCGAGGTCGTGGACATGGGCGCGTACGAGTTCGGCGTGTTCTGCCCGGGTGACGTCAACGGCGACGGCCGGGTCGATCTGGCTGATCTGGCCCAGCTGCTCGGCCACTACGGTGAGACCAGCGGCATGACCTACGAGGATGGCGACCTCGACGGCGACGGCGACGTCGACCTGGCTGACCTGGCAGAGCTGCTAGGTCACTACGGCGACATCTGCTGGTAGGCTTGCCAGCAGAGCCCAGCAATGATTCAGAGATCGCGGGAGGTGAGGCGAGTGGTTTGCACCTATCCCGTTCGGCCAGGCGTCACCGGTGCCCGCGGATAGCCCGAAGTGCCGACACCTGATCGTCGCCCCGGGAGCGCGCCCCACCAGGATGGGTACGCGCCGATCAAGGCAACTCCCCCGTTCGGAGATCTCCGGGCAGGCAGCGGCGTGACGTGGTCGCCCCGGCCAACTCACCCAGCCTGGCGCGCACCGTGCTGATCATCCCGGGTGACGTCTTTGGCAGCCGCAAAGCACTATCTCCGGGTCACCGATGAGCACTTCGAGCGGGCCGCGGAGGCGAGCAAGCCGGTGCAGAATCCGCTGCAGCACCCTGCCACGACGTCTGACACCGGGTCCCAGGCCGACCGCGTTCCTGCTGAAATCCCCGGGAACTGCGGCTTCACTCAGAGGAATGCGACCCCTTGCGAGGACAAGGCGTCGCGCGGATTGGGCGATACTGGACTTGAACCAGTGACCTCTTGCATGTCGAGCAAGCGCTCTAGCCAACTGAGCTAATCGCCCGGCGGGATCAGCGGACCGTTCGGCCCACTCCCAGTGGGCGATGGTGACATGCCGCGGGGTTTCTGTCAAGGGATCGACGCGCTCAGCCATCCCCGCTTCGGCCGGTCTCAGTTCACCGGGATGTTGTACTTGGCCATCTTGTCGCGCAGCGTGGTGCGCGGGATGCCGAGCTTCTGCGCGGCCCGGGCCTGGTTGTCGTTGCATTGACGCAAGGCCATCAGGATCAGGCGGCGTTCGATGTCGGCGACGGTCTCGGTCAGGCCGAGCTTGCCCACTTCGGTCAGCTCGAGGCCTCGCATGCGGGCCGAGTCGCCGGTCTCACGAGCCAGCGGCAGAATGTGTTCGGGTCGGATTTCGTTGCCGCCGCAGAACGCCAACGCCCGTTCGAGCACGTGCTCGAGCTCGCGGGCATTCCCGGGCCAGTTGTGCCGCATCAACTCATCCAGGGCGTGCGCCGAGATGGTCACTTCCGTATCGCCGACCAGGCTGGCGTGCTTCTTGATGAAGTGGTTCGCCAGGACCGGGAGGTCTTCGGGCCGCTCGCGCAGCGGCGGAATCGCCAGGCTGATCACGTTGAGCCGGTAGTAGAGGTCTTCGCGGAAGCGGCCCTCTTTGACGAGCCGCAGCAGGTCGCTCTTCGTGGCGCAGATCAGGCGGATGTCGACGCGGATCGGGCCTTCGCCACCGACCCGCTCGAATTCCTGTTGCTCCACCACGCGCAGCAGCTTGACCTGCACCTCGGTCGGGATGTCGTCGACTTCGTCGAGCAGAATCGTGCCGCCGTTGGCCAGCTCGAAGCGACCGCACTTTTGCCGGTGCGCCCCGGTGAAGGCGCCTTTCTCGTGCCCGAACAGCTCGCTCTCGAGCACGGTCGGCTGCAACGCCGCGCAGCTGAAGCGCACCAGCGGCTTGTCGGCCCGCGTGCTGTGCTCGTGGATCGCCTCGGCGAAGAGCTCCTTGCCGGTCCCGCTCTCCCCGCACAGCAGAATCGTTCGGTCGGTGTCGGCGACGGCGCGCAGTTGCGTGAAGAGTCGCTTCATGCTGGCACTACGGGCGATCAGCCGGCCGAAGGTGTCGACTTCAGTGTCGCTCTCGACCGGTGTGCGGGCGGCGAACAGCCGATCGAGCTTGGCGAGCAGCTCCTGCGTGGTGAACGGCTTGGTGATGTAGTCGTACGCCCCGCGTTTGATCGCCAGCACGGCGGTATCGACGGTGGCGTAGGCGGTCATCAGGATGACCTCGACCTCGGGCCGGATCTGCTTGAGAGCCGCGAGCAGGTCGAGCCCGTTCATGCCGGGCATGCGGACGTCGGTGACGACCACGTCGATCGGCTTGCTCTCGAAGATTCGCCGGGCGGTCAGTGCCTCCGCGGCTTCGTACACCTCGTAGCCCTGCTCGGAGAGCTCGATCTGCAACGTGATTCGTTTCAGCGGTTCGTCGTCGACGACGAGAATACGGCCTCGCATGCACTCTTCCTTACCTGAGGCGCGGCACAGCCTTCCACAACCACTATTGCAACCCAAATGCGGCCCGCGATCAACAAACGAAATCGCGCGAAGTTACCCGAGAACTTGACACCTCTGTCGGTCGGTGTTGCAGTCACCGTCATGCCAGCCGATACCGGTACAACCCGACCGTTCGTCGACCAGGCCCGGATTTTCGTGCGCGGCGGTAAGGGCGGCGACGGCTGCGTCAGCTTCCGCCGGGAGAAATTCGTGCCCAAAGGTGGTCCGGACGGTGGCGATGGGGGGCACGGCGGGTCGGTCTTTCTGCTGGCCAAGCACGGTGTCGACACCTTGCTGGACCTGGTCGGGAAACACCATTGGCGGGCCGAAAACGGACGCCCCGGCGAAGGCGGAAACCGGCACGGCCGCAACGGCAAAGATCTGATCGTCATCTTGCCGACCGGTACGCTGGTCTATGACGACGAAACCGGCCGTTTGCTAAAGGACCTAGTCGACGATGGGCAGCAGGCGCGTATCGCCCGGGGCGGGCGCGGCGGCTTTGGCAACACGCACTTTGCCACCGCGACGCACCAGACGCCGCGCGAAGCCCAACCGGGGCGAACGGGTCAGGAACGGACGCTGCGGCTGGAACTGAAACTGATTGCGGATGTGGGCTTCGTGGGGTTGCCCAACGCCGGCAAGAGTACTCTGCTGTCGCGTCTGACCAACGCCCGACCCAAGATCGCGGAATACCCGTTCACTACCAGGCAGCCGCAACTCGGAATCGCCGAGCTGCCCGGGTATCGGCGGCTGGTCCTGGCGGATATCCCCGGTCTGATCGAAGGCGCGCACGAGGGCGTCGGCCTGGGCGACGCCTTCCTGCGGCACATCGAACGGACCCGCGTGATCGTGCACCTCGTGGACCTCTGCCCCGCCGCGGGCGCGCCAACGCCCGACCAGGCGTATCGCACCATTCGCCTGGAACTGGAGAAGTACAGCCCGGCGCTGGCCCACCGCCGTGAGATCGTCGTCGGCACCAAGCTGGACCTGACCGGGGCCGACGAGTCGCTCGAAGATTTCGCGCGAGCACGCGGCGGGAAGGCGCGTGCAGTCTCAGGTGTGACCGGCCGGGGTCTCCGAGAGCTAACCGAGGCGATGTGGGTTGCCGTCGAAGAGATGCGCCAGGAGGAGCGCGCCCAGATGCCCGAGTTGATCGACTTCGGCGACGAAGAAGAATGGCTGGACGAAGAGGAAGCGAACGAGGATCCCGTTGACGACCACGCCGGTGGGAGCGACGATGGCGGGGGCGGATCCTGACCAGGGAAGCGGAGTGCCTCTGTGAGCAAAACGCCGGAACCCGCCGATGCTCTGCTGGCGGTTGACATAGGTAACACCCGGATCGCCGTGGGCGTTTGGGACGACGACGGATTGCATGGGGCAAGTCACGTCAGCAACGATAAGCCGAGCTTATGGGGCCCGGCGTTGGCGGAAACCTGGGCAACCACCCGCGGGGCCAGGAAACGCGCCATCGTGATCGGGAGCGTCAGCCCGCCCATCGCGCGGCGGTTTGCCGACCTGGCCACGGAAGTCTGTGACTGCGAACCGCTGATGGTCCGCGACGATTTGCCCCTGCCGCTCCCGTTAGACATTGAGAACCCCCGGGAAATCGGGGTCGATCGGGCCTGTGCGGCGGCGGCGGCGTTCGAGCGCATGCGCGAGCCCTGCGCGATCGCGTCGTTCGGAACAGCCACAACGGTCGACTGCGTGTCGGCCGAGGGGCATTTCCTCGGCGGCGCGATTCTGCCCGGCATCGCGCTCTCCGCCGCGGCGCTCTCGC
>CAZDTB010000031.1:0-18238 GCA_964508075.1 uncultured Planctomycetales bacterium | reverse complement strand
GGGCGTCAGCCCCCGGTACGCGTTGCGCCGCACGACCTCAGCCCCGGAGGGGCGCTGGGTGGCCCACCTCTTTAGAGGTGGGGGCGCGAATGGCTAGCTGATTCGTGTGCTCCACAGCTGAAGCCACGGGCCACCCAAACATTAGTTGACGAGTCGTAAAGCGCTAGCAACTCGTCCCGTAGAGGGCCAGCAGCGCGGCCAGGTCGGACAGGTCGACGTCGCCGTCCCCGTCGAGGTCCCCATCCTCAAACGTCATGCCGCTGGTTGTCCCATAGTTGGACAGCAGCAACGCCAAGTCCGACAGGTCGACATCGCCATCCCCATCGAGGTCGCCCAGGCAGTGCGAGTCGAACTCATCGGCCCCCATGTCGATCCGCGCTACGCCATCGTCGTCACCGTCCCAGACGCGCAGTTGCCCGTCGATGTCCGTCTCACCCGGCAGCGGCGTATAGCTCGGGTTGCCCATGTCGATGCAGGGCGACAGATCCGACAGGTGATAATCGCCGATGCTGGGCCCGACGTAGACCGGATTCTCGTCCATGTTGCCCGTGCCGGGCCAGCCGCCTTCGACGTCGGTGTAGCTCACACTGATCGCCGAGCCGGTGCCGGCATAAACGTAGATCTGGGCCCCCGTGCCGGCGGCGTTGCCCCAGACGATGGAGTTGCTGACGATCGGCGCCTGGTCCGGGTAATTCAGCGCGTAAATCCCGCCGCCGGTGGGTGCGTAGTTGTCGGTAATGGTGTTGCTGTAAATGAGAGCCCGGTCGTAGCGGCAGTAGACTCCGCCGCCACCTTGGGCATCGCCGCCGCTGGTGGCCGTGTTCATGGCGATGATATTGTTGCGGATAGTCGCGTAAGTTCCGTAGTAGATGAACGACGTCCACGAGTTGATCCCGCCGCCACCCCAGCCCCCCGACGTGTTGCCGATGATCATGTTGTTCTCGATCAGCGGGGAGGAGCGGGCACCCATGTAGATTCCTCCGCCGGCGTAGTAGGCGTCGTTGTCGACGATCATGTTGCCGAAGACGAGCGGCGTCCCGTATTCCGTGCAGCAGACGCCGCCGCCGCTGTCGGCGATGTTGTCGTGAATGTAGTTGTCGAGCACCAGTGCGTCGGAGCTCTCGGTCAGCACGCCGCCGCCGCAGCCGTTGTAGTTGCTGTTGTGCGAGTAATTGAAGCGCAGCTCGTTGTTCGAGATGATCGGTGAGCAGTTCAAGCAGTAAATCGCCCCGCCGCGCACTCCCGGATAGTCCCCGATGCCCCGGGCGTACTCGATCACGCAGTAGTTCACGGTCGAGGCGTCGTCGGCCTGCTCCAGCCGCAGCCCGCGCCAGCCCTCCGAGTGGTTCGACGCGGTCATCAGAATCATCTGCCCCGCCGACCCGATCGCCATCAGCGTGCCCTGGTCAACCCAGATCCTGTAATGCCCTTGCGCGATGACCTCCACGCCGGGCTCGATCGTAAGCGTCAACCCCGGCGGCACGCGCACGTCGCCGACGAGATAGTACGGGCTGCCCGCGAGCGTCCAGGTGCCCGACTGATCGCCGGACACGTCGGTGGCGTGCGTTTGTGCGGTGGATAGGGACAGAATGGTCAAGACGACAACAAGCGTGGACGATTTCATGTTTTCTCCTCCTGATCGGTCGACTTGGTCAGAAAGCCGGCAGGGGAGGGCGTCGCCGCG
Source organism: uncultured Planctomycetales bacterium (assembly GCA_964508075.1). Classification (GTDB taxonomy): domain Bacteria; phylum Planctomycetota; class Phycisphaerae; order UBA1845; family Fen-1342; genus JALSRY01. The sequence continues at coordinate 16,554 of CAZDTB010000031.1, read as the reverse complement.
GCGACACCCGATCTCCCAACAGTTCATAGCGTACCATCCGCGGGCCGTCATCGGAAGCCTATTTGCCAGATGCCAGCCCGCCCACCCGCTGGGAAAGACGCTGCTGCCACGTTAGACGCGACCCGCTGGGAAAGACGCTGCTGCCACGTTGGACGCGACCCGCTGGGAAAGACGCTGCTGCCACGTTGGATGCGACCCGCTGCGGAAGCCCCAAAGGGGCGATGGTCAGTAGCCGGGGGCGCCAGCCCCCGGTACGCATCCACCTGTATGATGTAAGCCCCGGAGGGGCGACGGAAGCACCCCGCCGATCAATACTTCATGTTCGGTAACGAGCGCGAACCGTAGCGCCGCTCTGGAGGACGTTTTCCTGCCCAGCGATGGTGATCGGCAACTCGATGGCGCGCTCGTTCCCCGCGGTCAGCACGACCTCACGGCAATCGATTTCGACCCGCACAACCTCGCCGCGCAGAACAAGGTTGAAGCGCAGCCGCTGCCAGTGCGCCGGCAGCTTGGGGTTGATGCGCAAGCCGTGTTCCGAGAGCGATACGCCGCCGAAGCCGAATACCGCCGCCTGCCACGCCCCGCCCAGTGCCGTGCCATGCAGGCCGGCGTGCGTGTCGTGCCGGCCGGTGAGCTGTGGGTCGAGATCTCCGCCGGCGGCGATCGTGAAACTGCGATAGGCCTCGTCGAGATCGCCTACGTCGACTGCGGCGATCGCGTTGATCGCGAAGCTCATCGACGAAAAGTTCATGCTCTTGTCTTTGTAGTACTCCCAGTTGGCCCGCAAGACGTCGGCGTCAAAATCGTCGCGGAACATAGTCAACGCCATCACCACGTCCGGCTGGTTCATCGCTTGATATGGGAACACTGTAACGAACCAGTCCTTGCGATTCTCCAGCAGGTCATCCGGCGGGGGCGGAAGCCGGTGGAACCCTTCGCACTGCTCGTAGAGCTTGGTTTGCGGGTCGAAAAGCAGGATGAGCCCGTCGGCCGTGTCGCGCCAACGCTGAGGCTCGTCCGGTTGGAGCTTCAGTCGCATCGCGACGCGCTCGAAAGCCTCCGCGTCCTGCTTGCGCAGTTGTTCGACCATCTCCGCCGCCCAACGCAGATTCCTGCTGGCCAGGTAGTTTGTGTAGAAGTTGTTGACGCTTTCGCAGTGTCCTTCGTCGGGACCGGCGACATTCTCCAGCGTCAGCCCCTCACGATCAACGTCGACCGCCGCGCGCGAGTGGTAGAACCGCGCCGTCTCCACCAGAATGTCGAGGCCGCATTCCTGCAAGAAATCCTCGTCAGCCGTTGCCCGGTAGTACTGCATCAGGCTGTAGACAACGTCGGCGTTGATGTGAATGTTGGTGTGGACGAAGCGGTACCACTTCCCGAGACATTCCTCGCCATACGGTCCCGCCTGCCAGGCGAACTTCGCGCCCCGGCAGCCCAGCTCGCGGGCGATGGCCCGGCCGTAGGTGAGCCCTTTGTGTCGGAAGTTGAGACACGTGCGCGCCCACTCGGGAAACGTGAATATATAGAACGGAACAATGTACAGATCGGTGTCGCAGAACGTGTTGCCCTGGTAATACTCGCCGGTCAGCAGCTTGACCGGCACGCTGAGCCGATCGCTGTGTCGCGGCGCGGCCGCGATCAGGTGGTATAGACAGAACCGCAAACCGCGCTGGGCCGGCTCGTCACCGTCAATCTGCACATCGGCGCGATCCCACAGCCTTTCCCACACGGCCCGCTGTTTCTCCAACGCATCGTCGAAACCTTGCTGCGCCGCCGCGGCGAGCTCCGGTTCCAGGTCAACCGCGCTCCCGTGCCGTCCATCCTCTGAACTGGTCAACACGATGCAGCGCTCAAGCGTGGCGGTCTGCCCTTTAGCGAGCGCGAACTCGTAAAACACATAGACCGCGTCATGCTCGACAATGCCACGTGGCTTCGTGGCCGGCGAGGCGCCACGGCAGGAATGCTGAACGGCCAGGTAGACGTCATGCTTGCGCGCCGGCGTGCGGGCATGGAGTATACAACTCTCCGGCGATGCGACCCGCGCATCGCAGGCGTCCACCTGTCTCTCGCGCGTCGCGTTTGAGTGCACGTCACTGTCAATGCCGGTGAGAATCCGAATTGGTGCGTCGTGATCGATGGGTGTCACGGCGTAACGCATGAACACGCGGTGTGCGTGCTCGAGCGACGCAAATCGTTGCATGTCAATCCGCGTCGTGCGTCCGGCGGCATCGCGATAGTCGTGGCTGTAACGGTACACGCCGGACTTCAAATCCAGCGACTGCGCGAAGCGCGAAACCTCGCCGCGCGTCAGCGAGATCTCGCAGTCATCGACAAACACACGCACCAGCAACGGATTCGGCAGGTTGGCAACCGCGGGGCTCTTGCCGGCGGAGTCGAAGTGATCGGGATCGAGATAGCGCCGCTCCTTGGCCGAAGCCCGCAACGTGCCGAACTGATCGATCTGGTCGTAGATGCCGTTGATGAGCGTCACCGGGTAACGGCCGGAGCGATCCTCCTGGAGATTCCCCTTAATGCCGAGGTAACCGTTGGAGATAGTGAAGACGCTGTTGTGTTGTGCCAGACTGCCGGCGTCGTGGTGAGTGTTCGTGATTGTCCAGGTGTCGTTCTCACTCACGGCTAGCCCATATTCTGTAGCGGCCGGGCTCGGTCCCGGCCGCTATATCTCATCCGTCAGAAGCAGGTTGTGGATCAAGATCAACTCGGGCAGCCCCCCTGTGATCATCATCGTGGCGGCTGAGTAGTCCTGCCGGCTGGTGTCGCGATTGGGCAGCGCCACCGCGCAGCCGATTCCCGCCGCCCGTAGCGCGATAATCCCCGGCTCAGTATCCTCCAATCCGACACAACAACAGTAGTCTTCCTTCGGAACAGACATCTGCTGCAACGCCAGACTGTAGAGATCGCGGTGCGGCTTGAGCCGGTGCTCGCAGGCGTCCGTCGCGTTCACGAAACCATCGAACGCCGCCCGGTAGTTTGCCAGACGCCCGGCGACACGGTCACGATGCTCGGCGGCAATCGGCCAGTTCCGCACGCGCTCGCCCGTCACCGCGATCACTTCCCTCATCGACGCGTGTGCTTCGTAGCTGATCGAAGCCGTCACCAATGCGAACTTCGCGGGGTGACGCTGAAAGTGCTCGGCCAGGCGAACCAGCCGCGGCCGCGCAGCGTCGAGAGCGGTAGGGGGGTAGTCTCCCGACCCGCCGCGCAACAGCTCGTCGCGCAACAACTCGTACAACCCGTCGATCTCCGGACCCAGCCAACCCTTGATCAACGGCAGGAACACCTCATAGCCCGGCATCGGCTCGATCAGCCGTCGGCCGCCTGTGCCGAGCAACTCCCGGCTGAGCTCCGCGCCCCGTCCTTGCTCGATCAGCCGCAGGATCGAATGGTAGCGCATGTAATAGATGTCGAGCGCGGCGGGGACCAACTCACCAAGATGTTCATAGCGAAACGCGTCGCCGAAACGCCGTACGAACGGCGTGACCTGTGTACCGACGTTGTCCGCGTTGACTGTGTCCCCGTCAACCAGCCGTCTGAAATCGACGTCATCGAGCAGATCGCCGAGGCCGCAGTGTCGAGCGTTGCGGGTAATGTCTCGCCGCCGCTGCAGATCGTCCATGCAGGCCAGGGTCCAGCAGACCGCTTCAAGAAACGCCTGGCAGAGTGACTCGCGGTTCAGATGTTCGCGATAGCGCTCGACCAGAAACTCGGTATGACGAAAGTTGCTGTTCCCGATGATGTGCGGGTAGTCGAGCTGCGGGTCAAGCCCCGGCCATTCCGCCTTCGTCAACCGCCCGGTGAAACGCCGCACCATGTATTCCAGCGCGTGCAGCGCCAGCGGCTCGGTCGTCGTGCTGGTCCCGTCCATATCCACCACGAACGCCACGATCCGCTCCAGTGGGGGGCGGACGCGCGGTGCCAGCGCATACAGGGCCGTGGGGCAGTAGACATAATCCAGATTGCGGACGCAGGCGAACTCGCTCACGCCGAGTTGGGCCGCGAGTCGCTTCAAGTCGTCGGCTGCGCCGTCGAGATCAAGATACTTGGCGAGTCTTTCCATACTTCTTTGCGTTTCCCAACAGGTGCCGCGGCGTTGGCGTCGCAGACAAAAGGGCGTCATCCCGAGCAGCGTGGCGACCGAGGGATCCGGCTCAACGCGTAGACGCGCCCAGATTCCTCGCTGCGCTCGGCATGACTCGCCAGGCTACCCAGTTGCCTTCGCCAGCTTCTTGGCGACTTTCTTGCTCGTCTTCTTGACGGGCTTCCTGGGTGGCTTCGCTTGCACTTCTGCCACCGGAGCCTTCCAGATCTCCTCCGACGGCATTTCGATCGGCGTCGGGGTGACGTTCCAAATCTGCTCGGCGTACTCGCGGACGGCCCGGTCGCTCGAGAAGTAGCCGATGCGGGCGACATTGAGAATTGCCGAGCGGGTCCAGACCTTCGGCTCACGCCAGAGCATGTCCACCTGCTCCTGGGCCCGCAGGTACGACTCGATATCAGCCATCAGCATGTAGTAGTCGCGTTCGTGCGTCAGCGAGCCGACGATCGGGCGGAACAGCTCGGGTGACTCCGCGTTGAACACGCCGCCCCCGATCGCCTCGAGCGCCCGCCGGACCGCTGGGTTGTGGTTGTACGTCTGCCACGGATCGTGCTCCGGGCGGCGCGTGGCGACCTGCTCGGCGGTCAGCCCAAATAGGAAGAAGTTCTCCTCGCCGACCGCCGCGCGAATCTCGATATTGGCCCCGTCGAGTGTGCCGATCGTCAGCGCTCCGTTCAGCGCAAACTTCATGTTGCCCGTGCCGGATGCTTCCATCCCCGCGGTCGAAATCTGCTCCGACAGATCGGCCGCCGGGATGATCATCTCAGCCAGCGACACGCCGTAGTTCGGCAGGAACGCGACCTTCAGCCGATCGCCGATCCGCTCGTCGTGGTTGATCGTGCGGGCCACGTCGCAGATCAGCTTGATGATCAGCTTGGCCCGCCCGTAGGCCGGGGCGGTCTTGGCCCCGAAGACCACGACCCGCGCGGGCAGATCGGCGTCGGGCTCGTCGAGCAGCCTTTGATAGCGCATCACGACCTGCAGAATGTTCAGCAACTGCCGCTTGTATTCGTGCAAGCGCTTGACCTGCACGTCGAAGAGCGCGCCGGGCGAGACCCGCGTGGCAAGTCGCCGCTGGATCCACTCTGCCAGCACTTCCTTGTTTGTGCGCTTGACGTCGCGGAACTCCGCCTGAAACTCCGGATCGTCGGCGTACTTCTCCAACCCGCGCAACCGCTCCAGGTCGCAAATCCACCGGTCGCCGATGCGCTTCGTGATCGCCGCCGCCAGCCCCGGATTACACGCCAGCAGCCAGCGCCGCGGCGTCACGCCGTTGGTTTTGTTTGAAAACTTCTCCGGCCAGAGCTCCGCGAAATCGGGCACCAGCCGCGTGCGGATCAACTTGGTGTGCAGGGCGGCGACCCCGTTGACGCTATGACTGCCGACGATGGCTAGGTGCGCCATGCGAACGGACTGCACGGAACCTTCCTGAACCAACGACAGATTCTGCCGCCGCGTTCCATCCTCCGGCCAGCGCTGCTCGACCTCGCCCAGAAACCGCCGGTTGATCTCATAGATGATCTGCAGGTGCCGGGGCAGGATACGCCCCAGCAGTTGCGCCGGCCACATTTCCAGCGCTTCGGGCAGCAACGTGTGATTGGTGTAGCCGACACACGCGCGGGTCAGCTCCCAGGCCCGCTCCCACTCCATCCCGCGCTCGTCCACCAGCACGCGCATCAGCTCGGCGATCGCCAGCGACGGGTGTGTGTCATTCAATTGAATGGCGACCTTGTCCGGCAGCGCATCGAGCGTGTCGTGGTTCTTCTCGTATCGGCGAATGATGTCGCTCAGCGTGCACGCCACGAAGAAATACTGCTGTTGCAGCCGCAACTCCCGGCCAACCTCCATCTCGTCGCTCGGGTAAAGCACTTTTGAGATCGTTTCGCTGGTAGCTTTCTCGCGAACGGCTTCGACGTACCCACCACGGTTGAACGCCGCCAGGTCAAATGTCTCCGACGCCCGCGCCGACCACAACCGCAGCAGATTGACGGTGTTGGCCCCATACGCCACCGTCGGGATGTCGTAGGGCAACCCCATCACCGTGCGATAGTCCTTCCAGATCGGCCGGTAACGCCCCTGCGAAGCATGCTGACCTTCGACATGACCATACAGCCGCACCGGCGTGGTGAACTCCGGCCGGGGGATCTCCCACGGCGAGCCGAACCGCAGCCAGTAGTCCGGGTGCTCGACCTGCCAGCCGTCCACAATTTCCTGCTCGAAGATGCCGTACTCGTAGCGAATCCCGTAGCCGTACAGCGGCAGTTGCAGCGTCGCCGCCGAATCGATGTAGCAGGCCGCCAGCCGGCCCAGCCCGCCGTTACCCAGCCCGGCGTCGGGCTCGAATTCGCAGAGATGCTCGAGATCGAGCCCGAGGCGCGCGAGCGCCTCCCGAAACGAGTCGTACAGTCCGAGGCAAACCAGGTTGTTCCGCAATTGCCGCCCCAGCAGGTATTCGAGCGACAGATAGTAGACGCGCTTGACATCCTGCTCGTGATACGTGCGCTGCGTCGCCACCATCCGGTCGACAATCAGGTCGCGTACCGACAGCGCCACGCTGAAGAAGTGGTCGTGCGGGGTGGCGGTATCCCAACCCTCACCGCGCGTGAACCTCAGGTGGTGTAGGAAACGGTCGGCCAGCGATTCCGGACTGTCTGCGCCCGTCAGGCATTCTGACGCCCGTCCTGTTCGTACACTCATGACCTTCTCCATGTCGTCCGTGACTCCGGTCCGTGTGCATTTAACGGGGCCGGACGCAGGATTTCAACTCGGCCGGCGTAGACGCCGGCAACCGCAGGGCGGGCATTGCCCTCCACCCTGCTATATCGGTCGCTAGCGCTCAAAATACCGCTGGATTTCGCCGGGATCGTCGGTGACCGTCAGCGCCAGCATCAGCAGGATGCGGGCCTTCCAGGGCAACAAGTCCTCGCCGAAGATCACGCCGAGGTTCTTCAGGCTCGTACCGCCGCCTTCGCCGCCATAGGCGGGGTAAACGCGGCCTTCGGGCACGCGTGTGGTCAGCACAATGTTAACGCCCTTTCTGCGTGCCCGCTCGATCGCCTCGAACACCGGCAGGCTCACGTTGCCGATGCCGTAGCCGCAGACCACGATTCCTTCGGCACCCTGCGAGACGGCGGCATCAATGAGCCCACCATCGGCCCCGGGGTATACGTAGACCAGCTCCACCTTCGGCAGCTTGTTGGGGATCGCAAACCGCGGTCCGCGCTCAGGCCGCCCGAACCACGTCACCTGCTCGTCGTCGATCTCGCCCGCCTGCCCGTAATCCCCGGCGGTAAACGCGCTGACGTGGCTCGTGTGGCGCTTCGTCACCGGCCGGGCGTAGAAGATCTTGCTGTCGAACGTTACCGTCACCCCGCGGCCGCACGCGTCCGGGTCGATCGCCTGGCGGACGGCGTTCAGCAGGTTTCGCGGGCCGTCGGCATCGGGCGTCGATGCGTCACGCTGAGCCCCGGTCAGCACGACCGGCTTGTCGCTCGCGACCGTCAGCTCGAGCACGTAAGCCGTATCCTCCATCGTGTCGGTCCCGTGCGTGACGACCACCCCGGTAACCGCGGGATCGGCCAGCGTTTCATTGACCAGCCGGGCGAGCCTGAGCCACAGCTCTGGCGTCATATCCCGGCTGTCGATGTTGACCAGCGAGATCACCCGAAGTTGTGCCAGCTCCTTCAACGCAGGCACCGCTTCGACCAGCGCCTCGCCGGACACGGCCGGAACCAGGCCGCCCGCATCCGCGTCGTACTTCTGCGCAATCGTGCCGCCGGTAGTGATGATCGCGACGGTCGGCAGCGTGACTGCCGGCGCCGCAGACGCTTGGGCCCTCTGGACCAGCACGGCAGCGGCCGGTTCGGCGCGCTGGGTGGTACATCCGGCCAACGCGGCAGTCAACAGCACGAAGGACCACGCGGTGTGGCGTTTCCAGTCGCCGATCATTCCGATTCCTCTTTCATGTGGCCGTTAGCGACCGTGTCGCCGCGTTGGCACACCAGCAGAACTCGACTAACATCCCCGCCAGAGTTGGGCGGCCGTATACTCAGGATGAGAAGGGACCGGTGAGATGGTGTCAACACGCGGAACGATGGTGGTCGGCCTGGTAACGCTCGCGCTCGCCGGCTGTGGCTACGGCGTATACGACAACTTCGCCCCCCTGCGCCTGACCGACAACTTCCACGTGATCGAGTGGGGCCGGGCCTACCGCTCCGCCCAGCTCGACACCGAGACGCTCGGCCTGCTGATCGATTTCCTCGACATCAAGACCGTTGTCAACCTCCGCGGCGAGAACGAGTCCGAGCCGTGGTACGACAACGAGAGGACCTTGCTGGAAGCCAGGGGCGTCGAGTTCGTCGACATCCGCATGAGTGCCAACGAGCTGCCGCCGCGCGCGGAGCTGCTCAAGCTCTATGACACGTTCCTGACCGCTGAAGAGCCGATTCTGATGCACTGTCGGGCCGGGGCCGACCGCACCGGGGCAGCGGCAGCTATCTGGCGGATGGTCGTCCTCGGCGACAGCCGCGAGGATGCCGCCCGCGAGCTCTGCATCTGCTACGGCCATTTCCAGGCCGCCACCCCGGAAATGGACGAGCTGGTCCGCATCTTCCAACCCGACCGCACCTGGATCGAAGAGGAATATCCAGGCCCGTGATTTCGCTGCAAATTGAGTAGCCCGGTGTTCGGCGTGTCCGGTGAGGGGGCCGTGCGTTTCGAAAATTGTCTCCACGCCGTTTCTGAGATCGGCCCCGTGCGTTAACCTGTCCCTGGGATTTCACCGAGAGCAACTACTCCCACACCGATCGGAGCAAGCACGACATGGCGAAACGCAACCCTGTCTCACGTCGTCAATTCTTGCAGGGAGCCGCGACGGCCACCGTGGCGACGGCTGTTCCCTATTTCGTGCCCGCAAGTGCGCTCGGCAAAGCCGGGCGGAGCGCACCCAACGACCGCATCACGATGGGGTTCATCGGCGTCGGCAACATGGGCGGGGGGCACCTGGGCGGATTCCTCGGAAACCCTGACGTGCAAATCGTCGCCATCTGCGACGTGGACGCCGTCAAACGGGCCGACGCCTGCCGGCGCGTCAGCGAGTATTACGCCAGTGAACGCGCCGCCGACTCGTTCAAGGGTTGCGACGAGTACAACGAGTTCGAGGAGCTGCTGGCCCGCGACGACATCGACGCCGTCCTGATCGCCGTCCCCGACCACTGGCACGCGATCATCGCGATCGCGGCGTGTAAGGCCGGCAAGGACGTCTATTGCGAGAAGCCGCTGGCGCTCACGATTCGCGAAGCCTGGGAGATGGTCGCCGCCGCTCGACGCTACAACACCGTCTTCCAGACCGGCAGCCAGCAGCGTTCGGAGGGCAACTTCCGCTACGCCTGTGAGCTGGTCCGCAACGGCCGGATCGGCAAGCTCATCAAGGTCAACGTCGGCATCGGGCCGCCTTCGACCGAAAAGCAGTTTCCCGCCGAGCCGGTCCGCGAGGGCCTCGACTGGGACCGCTGGCTCGGCCCCGCCCCCTGGAATCCCTACAACGCCGAGCGCTGCAGCGGCAGCTACAGCGACGGCTGGCGGTTGGTCCGCGATTACTCCGGCGGCATGAGCACCGACTGGGGCGCCCATCACTACGACATCGCCCAATGGGGAATGGGCATGGACGGCAGCGGCCCGATCGAGATCATCCCGCCCGCCGAACGCTACGCCGAAGGCATCAAGTTCATCTACGCCAACGGCGTCGAGATGGAGCGCGGCGGCGCGAACGGGATCCTGTTCACCGGAACCGACGGCAAGGTCGAGGTCAACCGGGGGTATTTCCAGACCTGGCCGGAGGAGATCGGCAAGCAGCCGATCGGCCCGAACGACGTGCACCTGTACGAGAGCCCCGGTCACCAGGTGGACTGGATCAACTGCATCCGCAGCCGCAAGCGGCCGATCTGCGACGTCGCGATCGGAGCCAGCTCGGTAACCGTCTGCCACCTCTCGAACATCGCGTACTGGCTGGAACGGCCGATCAAGTGGGATCCGGACAAACGTGAGATCATCGATGACGACGAGGCCGCCCGCTGGCTCGATCGCCCCAAGCGCGCCCCCTGGCGTTTGCATCTCTAGACGTGGAGCCTAGCCATGAGAAGAACGATTATTGCCATACCACTCCTGACGCTGCTGGTCATTTCGGCGTGCACGCAGAGGACCCAGCCGGCCGCTCCTGGCGTGACGGTGCAACCGAAGGGCGAGGTGGAACCCGAGAGGCAGTACTTGCCCCGGATCGACGCGCTGATTCCCCAAATGGCGAGCGACGACGTCACCGTGCGCCAGGAATCGCAGAAGACATTCGAAATGATGTGCCTCTCGGCCGCGCGGCCCGGCGCGGAGCAGGAGCGCGTCGGGCTGTGCCGACAAATCGTTCGCCGGCTCGGTCCGGAAACACCTCAGGCCGCGCGCGTCTGGATGATCCGCCAGCTCGAGCGCGTCGGGCGCGACGAGTGCGTCGCCGCATTGGCGGAGCTCCTCGACGACGAAGACCCGCTGATCCGCGAGACGGCGCGGCGTGCGCTTCAGCACAATCCGTCTGCGGACGTTCGGCCAGTGCTCGAGCAGGCTCTGGAGAAGGCCGACAGCTCGGAGTGGCGAATCGCTCTGATTAACGCTCTGGCCGGGCGGCGTGAAGTCGACAGTGTCGGAGTGCTCGGTGACTGGGCGACGCGTTCGGAGGGTGACGTGGCGGCGGTGGCGATCGCGGCGCTCGGTGATATCGGCGGCGCGGCAGCGATCGAAATGCTGTACGAACTGTGGCAGCGTAACGATCCGGCCGTAGAGAGCCAGGTTACCGCCGCCCTGTTGCGCATCAGTGAGCGACTCGCTGAATCGGGGGATCGTGAGCTGGCGACCCAGATCTTCGACGACCTTTACACCTACAGCGGCTCGGAGCCGACCCGCCTGGCCGCTCTGCGCGGCCTGACGCTCGCCAAAGGCCCGGCGGCGCTCGCGATCTTGCTGGAGATCATGCAGTCCGCCGAGCCGGAGATGCGGCAGCGCGCCGCCCGCCTCGCGTTCGAGATCCCCGGCGAGGCCGTCACGCTCACGCTTGCGATGATGATGTTTGAAATGCCGGCGGCGGTGCAGGTCACGCTGCTCGAGGGGCTCGGCCAGCGCGGCGATCCCACCGCCCGCGCGGCCGCTACAACCAGCGTGCACAGCGGCGACCGCGAAGTTCGCATCGCCGCGCTCCACGCCTTGCGGAACCTGGGCAACAGCTCAGACGTGACTCTGCTCGCCCAGATTGCCGCCGGCGCCACCGGCCCAGAGCAGGAGGCTGCCCGGGAAACACTCGCTCGGCTGCGCGGGACGGATGTCGACGAGGCGATTCTGGCAGCGATGCGAACGCACTCCGACATCCCGTTACGTTGCGAGCTGATCCGCGCCGTGGCCGCCCGCTGGTATCGCGCGGGGATTCCCGCGCTGTTCGAGGCCACAAAGGATCCCGTCGAAAACATCCAGGTCGCCGCCTTCGAAGCGCTCGGCAGTCTCTCCGGCGTGGAGCACTTGCCCAAGCTGGTAGCCCGGCTGCTCAAGGAGATGGGCAAGGATGCCCGTGAGGCCGCTGAAAACGCGATTGTCGAAACGGCGTTGAGAATCGACGACGCCCGAGAGCGAGTCGCCGCCCTTCTGGCCGGGCTCCCGAAATCGAGCGGAGCCGTCAGGGTGTCCTTGATTCGCGTCCTAAGTCGCATCGGCGGCAGCCGGCCGCTCCAAGCCATTCGGGCCAACTATCCGAGCTTGGATTCCGATGTGGCCGATGCGGCCGTACGCGCCTTGGCGAACTGGCCCGGTCCCGAGGTGCTCGACGATCTGCTCATGATCGCGCGGATCAGTGCTGACGAAGCCCACCCCGTGCTCGCCTTGCGCGGGTACGTGCGGCTGGTGCGGTTGCCGAGCGACCGTACGCCGGTGGAGACCTTCAGGATGCTCGAGGAAGCGATGACGATCGCCTCGCGGCCCGAAGAGAAGAAGCTCGTGCTCGGCGGGCTGGCGGACGTTCGTCACATCGACGCCTTGATGATGGCCGACCTTCACCTCGGCGATGAAGCTCTATGCGACGAGGCCGCCGTCGCCATGCTCACCATCGCCCGCGCCCTCGCGGCCGAGCAGCCGGACGCCGCGGTGGCGGCGATCAGGAAGGTGCAGGCCGCGCCAACCAGCGACGGGGTTCACCGACAAGCGGCCGAAGCGGCCGAGTTCATCGACCGCTTCGCCGGCTACGGTGCGGCATGGCTGGTTGCCGGTCCCTACATGGAAGAAGGCCAGAGCGCCGAGCAACTCTTCGACATCGCCTTCCCACCCGAAGCCCCCGATGCTCAGAACGTTGAGTGGGCCCTACTCGCCGTTAGCAAGCACGATAACCCCTGGATCTTCGACCTCGCCAAGGCCGTCGGTGGAGGCAACCGCTGCGCGTACGTGAAGAGTGAGATATGGTCCGACACGCAACAACCCGCGCGACTCGAGATCGGCAGCGACGACGCCGTCAAAGCCTGGCTCAACGGGAGCCTCGTGCACAGCAACCTGGTCTACCGCGGCGTCGAGCCGGCGCAAGACAAGCTCGACGTCACTCTCAACCAGGGTTGGAATGCGCTGACGCTGAAAATCGTCCAGGGCGGCGGGGCGTGGGGCTTCTGCGCCGGCTTCAGAGCTCCCGACGGCGGGAAGCTGGAGGGCCTCAAATTTCGCGCCGAGTGAGCCCGCGACGGTCGTAGCGCTTCCTGATGACATGAAGAGCCGCGGGCTTTAGCCCGCGCGGCCTGACAGTGCGCTGAGTGCAATAGCGCAAGAAGATGCCCCGCGGCCGCGGGCCAGCCACGGGGCACTCGGATCGCCGTCCTGTGCAGCGGTTCACAGTGCGCGGCGGCGCAGCAGTGCCAACACGCCGCACGCCAGCACAATCGTCGCTCCGGTTCCCGGTTCGGGGATCGAGGCGGTTACTTCGACCGCCAGATCGTTGTAGTCCAGGTCGCCACCGCTGGGCAGGTCTTCCCAGAACAACATCCAGCGCGCCAGGTCATCGTTCAAGCCGGACACATGGTAGCTAACCATATGATCACGATCGTCGGAGTTGTCCGCAATCCGCGAAGACCAGCGGCCGCCATGGTTGCCGTCCCGCATCCAGGCGAGCGTGTCGCCGGGGCTGAGCTCCAGCGCGCCTGAACCGGAGACGTTCATCTGGCTTCCGTAGAGATCGAACAGCTCGACGTAGCCCAGTTCATCACCGTCCAGGTCGTAGCCGAACTCCTGCGTGTAGCCGGCGTAGCGGGCAACCGCGGTGAGCGTCAGCACCGGACCGGTCCAGCTCTGATCGTCGACTTCCCCGAAGAAGGGTGACCCGGCGTCGAGCACGCCGCCGAAGCCCCAGTCATCCACGCGCGTCGCCACCAGCGAACCGTTGGTCAGATCGACCAGGCTGCCCGCGGTGTCTGTCCGGGACCCAAACGCATACCAGGCTGTCCCAGGCGAATAGAACGCCTGAAAAATCGACAGGTGGTCTGCTTCACTGCTCGGCGGCAGGTGCACCGGCGTGAAGTCGGCCGATGTCATTGTCGCACCTGTCAGAACGACGAATGCTGTCAGGCAGGTTGTCACACGTGTCAGCCGCATGTTCGTTCTCCAGTCTCTGTTGCCACGCACTACACAGCAGCCGTCACCGAGCCCGGCGGTGGGCAAGCAGCGTAAACAAGCGCATCACGCCCGGCTGGGCCGAGACCTTCCGCGGCCGCGCAACCACGCGCGCTACCTAAAAAATGGAATACGTTCTCGCGGTGGGATAAGAAAAGTCCTGCGCGCCCTCAACGTCCTATATGCCCACGTAAGTCTGCTCGCCGATCCCGATAATCGCTGGGTCGGCGTGGCCCATCGCTTCGGCGGCCGCGGACTCAAATCTCTGGATCGTCCGTGGTACCCACGGCTGAAGCAATCAGCCACTCAACCCATACATCCATCCCATTTTGCCCGTGGCGCTGCATCCGGCCGGTTCGGCGGGGGTACAAACAGTGACTGCCCGCGCGTGGTCCCGCGGGCTGCCGTGCAGGAGAAAACTCTGTGCATCGATCAGACCTGAACATCGAAAGCCCGGTTACACTATATGCCGATGATAGCGCCGTCGGCCGCCCGGCGCGGATTGATGGAGTGACTACCGTGCTAATGGAACTGCTTCACGAGGCAGCCCAGCGCGAAGCGTCTGACGTCCACCTGGTCCCGGGCTATCCGCCCACTTTCCGCATCCACGGCCAGCTCGAAACGGTTGGCGACCAGCCTCTCGATCCCGAACAGGTGGAACAGATGGTGCGCGCACTTGTGCCGGAGCGCGCCGAGCCAGCCGCCCCGCAACGCCGAAACTCTGACAGTTCCGTCTCGATCATCCACAACAAAACGCCGTACCGCTTCCGCGCAAACATATATTGCTCACAAGGGCACTGGTGCGCCTGCCTGCGCCACATCCCCCACGAGATCCCCTCGTTCGAATGGCTCGGCTTCCCCGAGGAGCTCGCGCGGAAGCTTACTTCATTCAGCAACGGGCTGGTCGTATTGACCGGGGTCACCGGGTCCGGCAAGTCGGCCTCGCTCGCGGCCTTGATCAACTTCCTCCGCCGTACCGGAAACCACCACGTGCTCACCGTCGAAGAGCCGGTCGAGTACGTCCACCTGCCCGGACTCGGCGGCATCGTCACCCAGCGCGAGGTTGGCCGCGACGTCGATTCCTTCGCCGACGGCCTCAAGTACGGTCTTCGCCAGGACCCCGACATCGTCCTGGTCGGCGAGATCCGCGATCGCGACACCGCCCAGATGGCGATCAGCGCCGCGGAGACCGGCCACCTGATCTTCGCCACCACCCACACGCGCGATGCCAAAGGCGCGCTCACCCGCCTGGTCGACCTGTTCCCCCACGAATCGCACGACGACGTCCGCAAACAGCTCGCCATGAGCCTGCGGTCCGTCGTGACCCAGCACCTGTTGCCGTCGGCAACCGAGGGCGAGAAGCGCGTCTTGGCCATCGAGGTCTTGCACGTCAACAGCCAGGTGCAGGCCGCCATCCGTGCCGCCAAGATCGAATCCATCGAATCCGCCATCCAGACCGGAAAGAAGGATGGCATGGTCACGCTCGACGACGATCTCCAGCGTCTGGTCCGCCTCGGAAGGATCACGCTGGAAACCGCCCGGCACTTCGCCAAGGATCCGGCGGCGATCACGGCCACCTCGCAAACCTGGTAGCAACCCCTCTGCCATGCCCGGGCGCCGCGCGAAATCACGCGCTGCCCCCAGCTCACCGCACGACTGTCCGCAACGATTCCCTCCCGCACGCTGCCTCGGTGTGGTCAACGGCGGCGGCCGCTGATTTGACATGGGCCGAAAATTCCCGAACATGTAGGGCTCTATAATAAGTGGGGTTTGCCCTGAAGCTGATGCTATTCCCGAACCGAACCGTTGAGGCACTGCAATGTTCAAGATCCTGGACGCCAGACAACTGGCATCCGACGTCAAGTGGTTTCGTATCGACGCCCCCTTGGTCGCCAGAAACCGCCAGCCGGGGCAGTTCGTCATCATTCGCCTGAGCGAGACCGGCGAGCGCATCCCGCTGACCATCGCCCATTCCGACGCGAAAGCAGGCATCATCGAGCTGATCGTCAAGGCGATCGGCAAAACCACGATCGAGCTCTGCAAGAAGGAGAAAGGCGACACCATCAGCGACGTCATGGGCCCGCTCGGCAGACCCACCGAGATCGAGAAGGTCGGGCACGCCGTCCTGGTCGGTGGGGGAGTCGGCACCGCCGTCATCTACCCGCTCGCCCGGGCGCTGCGCGAGATCGGCAACTACGTCTCCTCGATCACCGGCGGTCGCACTAAGGATCTCGTCGTGCTCGAAGAGGAGCTCAAGGAGGTCTCCGACGTCGTCTACGCCACCACCGACGACGGCAGCTACGGCTTCAAGGGCACGGTGGCCGACCAGCTCAAGGTGCTGATGGAAGACCAGGAGCGGCCGATCGGCGCGGTTTACTGCGCCGGACCGGTCCCGATGATGCGCGCGATTGTCCAGCTCACCAAGCCGGCCGGCATCAAGACCATCGTCTCGCTCAACCCGATCATGGTCGACGGCACCGGGATGTGCGGCGGCTGCCGTGTGACGATCGGCGGCAAGACGAAATTCGCCTGCGTTGATGGACCCGAGTTCGACGGTCACGAGGTCGACTTCGACGAGCTGTGGGACCGCCTCGCGGCCTACCACAAGCAGGAAAAGATCGCGCTGGACCGCATGGAGCACGAGTGCAAACTCGACGCCGCCGCGTCGAAGTAACCTCCGTGCCGGCCGGGCAAACGTAGCGGCCGGGCCCCGTACCGGCCGGGGCTGAGAGCTGATTGCTGATAGCTGATGGCTGAAAGCTGAT
>CAZDTB010000030.1:0-18399 GCA_964508075.1 uncultured Planctomycetales bacterium | reverse complement strand
CCCCAGCCGATATTCCCTTCGGCTCGCGGGTTTACATAGCAACGCTCGACCGCACGTTCATCGTGACCGACCGCACCGCCAGGCGTTTTCGGCACAACACGGTTGATCTCTTCATTCCGAACCGCCGCGACTGCAAAACCTTCGGTCGTCAGTATCTCGAATGCGAGATCGCGATTCCCACCGAAACCGTCCGCTACGGCTCCCCGCGTCTGCGCGCTCTGTTTGCCGCCGCCCGTTGACCGAACCACGCCATAACGACTTCGCGTCGTGCCGGATTACGCTGCCGTGCGGGTTGTTGGCCTTTCGTCTATAATGGCCGTACGAGTGGCTCCCGCGTGGGGGCAGGGGTACCTTGTCGGGGAGGCCGCGCGAGTGTGGTGTCCGCATGCCGGATGATCGCCCCGAACCGTGCCCGCGTCGCGAACTGATCGAAGCGTTCGCGCACGATAAGCTGGATGATGTTCAGCGGCGCGAGGCGGAGAGCCTGCTCGAGCAAAGCGAGCCGTGCCGCGAGCTGTTCCGCCAACTCACTGCGGGACGCTACCCGCGCATGCCCAACTACACGATCATCGGGCAGGTTGGGAAGGGGGGCTTCGGCGTAGTCTACAAGGCGATCCACCATGCCAAGGAGCGCACCGAGGCGCTCAAGGTGCTCTTCAGCAAGACGCCGCTGTTGACCGAGTACTTCCAGAACGAGGTTCACCTGATCGCCCGGCTGCGGCACCCGAACATCGCCACGCTATACGATGCCCAGCTCGCGACGCCGCCGCTTTACTACACGATGGAGTTTGTCGAGGGCGAGCGGCTGAGCGAGTACCTCAAGCGGCCGGATGTCTCGCTGGCCGAGCGGATCGGCATCATCAAGTCGGTCACCCAGGCGGTCGGTTACGCCCACACCCAAGGCGTGGTTCACCGCGATCTCAAACCGCAGAACATCTTGCTCGATCGCGACGGGCAGGCGCGCGTGGTGGACTTCGGCATCTCGATCAAGCTGGCGGAAGTCCGGCCGCCTGAAGCCGACGGGGCTGTACACAAGGGTCACGAGGGGCCGGTGGGAACGCTGGGCTACATCGCGCCCGAGCAGCGAAAGGGTGGGGTGGTCGACGAACGGGCAGACGTCTTTGCGCTGGGGGCGCTGCTGTTCCATTGTGTGACCGGTGAGCCGGCCCGGCTGGCCAACGTTCCTGACCAGCGGATCCGAATCCTGCGCGAACGGAAAGTGGTGCAGCCCGAAGATCTGGCCGCCATCATCGGGCACTGCGTAGCAGAATCCCCCGACGATCGTTACGCCTCCTGTGACGATTTCGTCACGGACCTCGACAACTACCTGGCGGGGCGCATGATCATGGCCCGCGAGAACCCCTCGATCCCGTACCTGCTGTTCCGCGGGGCGACTTGGGTGATGCGGCATCAGCCGATCCCCGTCCGGGTCGCCGTGGCTATGCTGGTCGCCGGCCTTCTGACCTGGTACTTCTGGACGAACGAGACGCGCGCCAGCAGTCAGAAGACGGTTGCAGATCGCACCGTGATGATCGGGTTCACGGACGGCACCGTCCGAGCCGTTGACGAGGGGCGCATCGGGGCCGATCTGCCCGACCTGGACGTGCACAACGCTGTTAGTCCAAGTCGCCGGATGCTGTACGGGCGCCTGCTGGAGAAGCTGGCGGCGGCATCGCCCCGGGTGGTCCTGATCGACAGCTATCTGACGGAGTGCTCGGAGGAGTTTGACCAGTACCTCATCGATGGATTGAAGGCGCTGGAGGAATCGGTCGGGTCTCCTCCATTGAAGGCGCTGGAGGAATCGGCCGGCTCTCCTCCGGTGGTCGTCGCGGCGCTGGGATTCGACATCAACGGGGAACCGGAGATGTGCCAGGCGATCCGCGAGGCGGTCAACAAGAGATGCGGAACGATCATCGGCCTCGATGTCCGCAAGCACCGCAACCACTTCGAGGTGACCTACTGCATCAAGCGCGGCTTCGGGCCGCCGATTCCGGGATTGGCATTGGTGGCGTTCGCGGCCTGGAAACACCCGGACTGCGATCCCGAGCTCCAACTGGACGCGGACAAGTACGAGTTGCTGGTCAAGTATCGCAAGCGTGACCACGAGCCGGGCGAACCGCTCTACAAGGGGATGGATACGTTTGAGCTACACCAGGTCGAGACATATCCGGGACCCGTTGAAGCGTTCAAGTTCCTGGGACCTGACGCGGCCCTGGAGAAAGACGATAAGCTCGCCAACGCGTTGGTGGATGCTCGCCCCGCTTCCTATTGGAGCAGCGAATACCGTACCGTCTCTTTCGAGGACGTGCTCGAAGCCACCCCCGAGCAGTTGCAGGCCTGGTTTGATGATCGGGCGATCGTCATCGGACAGATGCGCGGCGATCTTCCGCGTAGGCTCGGAGACTGGCATGACAGGGAAAACGGCGAGCGGATCTTCGGCTGTCAGATTCACGCCGAAGCGATCGACGCACTGCTCGCACCCAAGGAGTACCATCGTTTCCGGCCGCCCGAACTCGCCGGACGCAACATACTCTGGTGTGGTGTGGCGGTGATCGCGGTGAGTCTGTTAGGCAAACGCAGGTGGCGGTCGCTGCGATTGGTTACGCTGTTGTGTGTCGTCTTGTTCATCGCCGGGTTGGAACTGGGAGGATGGGCGATCTTGAAGTCGACGGGCGAGCGCTGGTCGCTCGAAGTGCTGATGGCCGCGACCGGCATACTCACGGCCGGCAGCCTGGCGTTCTGGACGAAGGCAGTCCGCGAACGCCAGCTAGGCTTGACACCCTCGGCGATCACGATGGCCACCGAGGGGCCGACGTTACCGAGCACCGTCCTGGCCGAAACCCGTTGAGGCGCGTCACCGCAACGAGCGGGCCACAAGTGGCTTCAACCACCTAGATAACACGAGGCATCTGAACGAGAGCACGCGCGCAAGTCATCTACGTGGGAGCTTCAGTGGTGGTACCAGCTGAAAGCCGAATTCAGGTCTGATCGCTTCTCGTCGTTCTTACAGTGGCGCCTTCGCCGACCAGGCGACTAGCATCACCAGTACAGACACACTCAGAACCCAAAGTAAGGCTGCCACGCATACTCCCCACCGTTGCTCGCGCCGCGTGAATGCGGGGTCGAAACGGAGTCGTGACATAACCTTCTAGAGCGCTGTACCGAATGAGTAGTAGTACCACGTCTCAAAAAGGCGCTCGATGATCTCGAGGATCACCATCATAAAGTCGCCAAGCGGCATGTTGCACCTTCCTCTGCGTTTGGTGCTCCAGCCAGAGAACGACACTCGCCCTCTCTAATCGGATTCTACGCCCTTTTTCTTGAGTATCCAAGACCGATAACCGGGATTTTGCCCTATTTTCTCTGGGACCTCCCCGGCCCGTGCCCGGTCCCGGCCGCCTCCGAACCGCGCCCCCGGTCGCTTGGAATAATCCGGCGCCGCCACGGAATACCTCTTTGCGGCTCCGCGGCGGGGCGCAACGTGATGGTGACGTGCATTCAGCCGAGTGCTGCGACAGGCGTCAACATGCTGGCGGAAACAGCTAACATGCGTTTTAGCAACGAGTTATGTAATCTCGGGGCACCTGCATCGAATGCGAAAATGCCGTCTCGGGCGTCTTGGCCCGCGACGATACGGTAGAATTCAAGCTTGGAAGTCGGCGATGGTACGCTGAGGTCAGACATGTTTTCCCGCTGGAATTTCGCTCGACTCAAAGTTGCCGAGAACGCTCTCAACGACGGGCGGGTCGACGAGGCGTACGAACGGCTCTTGATGCCGGGGGTGAAAAACCTCCGCCGATCGCAAGAATTGTTCGACACATTGGCAAAGTCGCTGCTGGCGCGGGCCCGGCTGCATGCCCAGGCGGGACGTTACCAGCAGGCCCTCTCGGACCTCGATCGGCTGGCTGAGATCGAGCGGCTGGGTTCCGACGCGCAGGCGCTGCGGCGTCGCGTCGAGGAAGAGCAGCGGCAGCGGGCGGGACGTCATGCCGAACGCAGCGACGCCTTTAGAAAAGCGGCCCGGGACATCAAGGCGGGTCGGCTGGAATCGGGACAGTTGTCGGTTGAACGGCTCGAGGATGCCGACCAGCGCGAGCAGCTTCGGGAGGAACTGGATATCCGCGTGAAGCGCAGCGAGCAATTGCTGGAGCAGACCCGCGAGCTGCTCAACACGGGGGATGTACTGACCGCCTGCCGCTTTTGGGAGGAAGCCTGCAATCGCCACGGTCGCAGCCGACAGTCCGACGCGCTGGCAGCGGAACTGGCACCGGCCTGTCAGCGCCTGATGGATGAAGCGTTCAAGGCGGGTCGGCTTGACCAGCTGCGTTCGGCTCTTCAGGCGACGCAGTCGCTGCGGGCGTTCTTGCCGACCCTCTCGGAGTACGAGCGCCTGGCTGAGCTGTCCGGCAAGGCCGCCCAGAAGCTCGTCGCCGCCGATTACGTCGGGCTGCGCGAGACGCTGCTGCGGCTGCAAGCGGCCCGGAGCGATGCCGACTGGATCAAGTCGGCGTTGAAGCCCATCGACGAGATCATCCGAGCGCATTCGCAACTGCTGGCTTCGCCGCTCGGATTGCTCGGAGCGTCGCTCCACAAAACGGCGGGATTTGGAAAGGTATCGCCGGTGATTGCACGTCATAATCAATATGCACCGGAAAGAACCGTGTACCGCGGACAGGGTGCGGCGCTGGACAAGCGGGCCCTGCTCTTGCTCGTGGATGGTACCGGCAGCGTGTTGCTGGTGACGCGCGATGTGGTCCGCGTGGGCCGCGCGGGAAGTCAAAGCGGGCTCGACGTCCCGGTTCCCGCCGACATCCAGTCCCACCACGCCGACATCATCCGCGACGGCGAAGATTACTTCCTGGTTGCCCGCGGCCCGGTGCGGGTCAATCGCAGGCAGGTCGGCCGAACGCTGCTGCGGCACGGCGACCGGATCGTCATGGGCGCGAAAGCGAAAATGGTCTTTCACAAACCCAGCGCGAAGAGTGATACGGCGGTGCTGAAGCTGTCGAGCGGCTCCCGGCTGCCGCAGGACGTGAGCCTGGTGGTGTTGTTCAAGGGCACCTGTCTGTTTGGCCCGCAGTCCAGTTGTCACGTGCGGACGCGCGAGGGCGACACGCGGCTGGTCCTGTTCGATCGCGCGGGTGAGCTGTTCGTTCGCCGCGCCGCGCGCGATGGTCGTCCGACCGGTCCGGCCGAGGGGCTGCCGGCGAACGAGACTTGTGATTTTGGCGACGTTCGATTGACGGTGAAGGAATACGAAGTTGGTGGTTCCGGGGGCCTAGCATAGGCCGGGCCCGGCGGAGGACGCGTCGTGGCGTACACGTTCAAGCATGGCGATCGCCCGATCGAGGGCGTCACAATTCAGCGGGCCGTGGGCCGGGGCGGGTTCGGCGAGGTCTACTACGCCCTGACCGACTCCGGCAAGCAGGTCGCGGCCAAGTACCTGCGTGAGAATCCGGACGTCGAGCTGCGTGGCATCGCGCACGTGATGAATCTCAAGAGCCCCCACCTGATCACGATCTACGATGTCCGCTACAGCGAAGCGGGCGATCCGTTCGTCATCATGGAATATGTCAGCGGCCCGTCGCTGCGCGAGCTGTTGATCGCCGAGCCGAACGGGCTTGGTCCCCAAAAGGCCGCCTTCTTCATCAAGGGAATTGCCAGCGGGCTCAGCTACCTGCACGAGCGCGGCATCGTTCATCGCGATCTGAAGCCCGGAAACATCTTCTACGACGACGGCTACATCAAAATCGGCGACTACGGGCTGAGCAAGCACATCGCCATCAGCGCCCATAGCGGCAACACCATCAGCGTCGGCACGGTGCACTACATGGCGCCCGAGATCGGCTCGGGCAGCTACACCAAGTCGATCGACATCTACGCGCTCGGTGTGATGCTGTACGAGATGCTCACCGGGCGGCTGCCGTTCACCGGTTCGAGCATGGGCGAGGTGCTCATGCGGCATCTGAGCGATCAGCCCGACCTGAGCGGCCTGCCGGAGCCGTTCGCCAACGTGATCGCCAAGGCCCTCGCGAAGGACCCGCAGGACCGCTACCAGGGTACGGATGAGATGGTGGAGGCCCTCACTTCAGTGAGCGAGGTGAACGAGAGCCTAGCGTCGTTCGACGCCTCCGTGCTGGCGCAGACGCGGCGCCTCGACGATCTGGCGGACGAGGACCGCACGCAGACCACACCACCGAAGGCCTCGCCGAGGCCGGTGATGGATGCGCGTGAGGACCTCGATTTGCCGCCGATTCCGCCGATTCCGCCCGTGCTGGGCCCCAAGGCGGCGAAGAAGGCCCGCAAGCTGCAGGAGAAGGCCCACAAGCTCCAGCTCAAGGCGGAGAAGAAAGCTCGGGCCATGCATGCCAAGCTGGCCGACATGGGCATTGGCCCGGCGGCGCGCGGGCGTGCGGGGGTGGCTCGGCCGGTCGACCGCAAGCGCTGGCAGCAGGTTCTGACCGCGTTGATCGTGCTCTTCGCGGTTTCGGGCGGTTTGGGCATCGTCTATCAGGATGGAGTTATCTTCGGCGCGTCGCTACTGCTTCTATTCCTCGGTACCCCCGGGATCCTGCTGGCGTACAAGCTGAGCGTTCGTCGCAACGCGATCGAGTACGATTTTCAGGATCGCCTGCTGTATGCCGCCTGCGGGTTCGTGTTCATGTTGCCGGGGTTCGCGGCCAGTCACGCGGTCTGGGAGCACGGGCAGCAGTTCGCGCGCCTGATCGTTCCACTCACGGTGCTGCTCCTGCTGTTCAACTGGAGCGAACGGATCCAGATGGGCCGCCGGCAGATCATCTCCGGAGGCATGGTCTTCTGGCACGGCGTCGTCGCCGCGGTTATTGCCCCGATGGCCGGCGCGGAGAACTACGCGTTGGTGAGCGCGATCCTGGCCGCCACGATACTGATCCTGGTACAGTCGGTCGCCGGCCTCTGGCCGCTGCCGACGCCCGTCGTGGCGCGAATGCCCGCTCCACCGCCGAGGGCACGTCGGCATCGGCGTGTGTGGGATCGCCTGGAAGGTGCTTATCAACGGGTCACGACCGCGGTCGAAGGCGCCGGCGACCGGCTCGAGAAGATCGGGACGCGCTTCGAGAAGGCCCCCGAAGACGACCAGGCCGCGTCCGTGAAGGTGGACGCGGCCAGCGAGGCGCCGCCGGTCAAGGACGAACAGGCCGCTCGGGCCCCGGCGACAGCTCAACAACTGGCCATGGCCCAGGGTTACCAGCCTTCCTTCGTCGGTCGCACCGCGAACGCGGGCCTCTCGTTTCTGGCGAAGCTGTTGTTGCTGATGGGGCTGAGTGCGGCGGTCCTGTTCAGCTCCGAGCTCATCGACATCGACGAAGGGAACACCCGTTGGGTGATCGGGCACGGGCGCGTCCAAATCACCGACCGCTATGGCCCCGAGGTGAACGAGGAGATCCCGCGCGCCGCGGTGTTCGCTCCGCTGCTGTTCGGCACGGTGCTGCTGGTCGTGGCGCGGCGAAACGATGGAGTGGCGCACTTCCTCCGCGGCTTCCTCGGCTGCGCGTTCGCGTTCGGTGCGGCGGTGCTGGCGATAGGACCGGCGTCCGGCGCGCTGGGAGAATTTCTCTCCGAGGGCCGCGTCGTGGACCCCGACGACGCTACCGCGCTGATCGTGAGCGGATTGGCCTTGGCACTGTCGTTCCTGTTGCTCTTCTGGCCCAGACGGCGGCAGCCTGGCACAATCGTGATTTGACGACGGGGAGTGCAAGCCATGATTACGAGGGACGTACCATCGTTGGGTGCCACGGTCCAGCGTCGTCACCAGCCTGCATAGACATCCAAGGAGCCAACCGCGACGCTGGGCCGTGGCTTGCCCGATTCAAACCTCGTCTCCTCCCAACCACGGCCCAACGCACGCGGCTGCGGCAAGCATGCGTAGCCGAAAGCCAACCGGCGCGTACGTTGGACCGTGCCACCCATCCCGCCAACCTTGGTCCACACACCGACCGAACGAGCAGCTCGCGTCCGGAGCAGGGTCCCTCACTTCGTTCGGGATGACATGGGGCGTTCGGGACGATATGAGGCATCCGGGATGACGGGGGGATGAATTGGGCTAGAATCGCTGCTTTCGCCTCGATGGAGGAACGATCGCCGCATGCCGGCCGGCCGGGACAAGCGCAGCACGGACGCCACACCGGCCGATGCCCAGCCTGGCCGTGAATCAGGCAGTGCCTCCAACAGCCTGCGAGCGCGTGGCGACGGCCGCATCCCGCTGGCCGACGAACCCGCCTATCCAGAACCCACGCCGCCGGGCGACGAGTCCCGGCTCGAATCACTGCCGACCGGCTCACTCAACCGGCAGATCCTCGTCCTGGCCCTGCCGATGCTCGGCGAGCAGCTCGCCAACTTTTGTGTCGGCCTCGTTGACACCTTCCTCGCCGGACAGGTCGGCAAGGAAGCCACCGCCGCCGTCGGCACCGGCGGTTACCTGAGCTGGTTTGTCACACTTGGGTTCGCCTTGATCGGCACGGGGGCGGCGGCGCTGGTGGCGCGCAGCTTCGGCGCCCGCGACGCCAAGACCGCCAATCGTGCCGCAAACCAGGCCTTCGTGCTTGCCCTCGCGCTAGGCGCCGCAATGGGCGGGCTCGTCTATTTGATCGCGCCGCTGCTGGCCGATTTCCTTACCCAAACGACCGCGGCCAGCGGCATGATGGTCACATACTTGCGAATCGACGCGTTCGGGCTCGTGCTCTACAGCACGGTGCTGGTCTGCGGCGGCGTGATCCGGGCCGCCGGCGACACGCGCACGCCCATGACCATCATGGTCATTGTGAACATCATCAACGCGCTCGTCTCGGCGGCGCTGGTCTTTGGGTGGGTGGGACCGCCCATGGGCGTCAAGGGCATCGCGATCGGCACCGTCGTCGCCCGTTTGCTCGGCGGACTGATACTGACGGTGGTTCTACTCCGCGGCTTGCGCGGCTTGCGGCTCCATCTCACGCGGATGCGCCCGGACTGGGAAATGATCCGCCGCATGTTGCGGGTCGGTGGGCCCGCCGGGGCCGAGGCGACCTTGATGTGGGTCGCGCAGATCGGGTTTATCAAGATCGTGGCGCACACGGCGACGGGTGATGCCGCCACGGTGAACTATGCCGCCCACATGATCGCGGTGCGGATGACGGCGATCACGTATCTGCCCGCCGCGGCCTGGATGACCGCCGCCGCCACGCTGGTCGGGCAGTACCTCGGAGCCCAGCAACCCGAGCGCGCCGCCCGCTCGGCACACGTGGCGGCGATTCAGGGTGGAGTTGTCACGACCGGCGTTGGCGTCGCCTTCTTCCTGCTCGCCGACGTGATCTACGCCGTCATGAGCCAGGACGCGGCGGTTCGCGAGGTCGGCGCGCCCGCGTTCCGCATCGGCGCCTTCATCCACCCGTTTCTCTGCATGGGAATCATCTACAGCGGGGCCCTGCGCGGCGCCGGCGACACGCGCTGCACGATGATCTTCTCACTCATCGGTGGCCTCTTCCTCCGCCTTCCACTGGCCTACCTCGGCGGCGTGGTCCTCGGCGGCGGGCTGCTCGGCGCCTGGGTCGGCATGTGGGCCGACAATTTCGCCAAGTTCGTTATGGGTTGGGCGCGGCTGTTGCAGGGGGGGTGGAAGCGGGTGCGGGTGTGACCCGCAATTCCGCGGGACTATGGGTGGATACGCCACCCTTCGTCGCGCGAAGGATGGAGCGCCCGCGCTATATCACCGCGCGCGAAGAGGCGCTCTGCGATGTCCCGCAGAGCAGAGCCGGCGTGTCCCCACACCGGTCTCCGGGCCCGGGACGGCCCGGCTCGGTTGCAGGATTGCGCGCGGTTATTTAGGTCACCAGTGCGTCCAGTTGCGAGAGGACCTCGTTGTGCTCGGGGAATCGGCCGGTTTCGTGTTTGCTGTAAATAAGCTTGCCGTCGACCTTTACATCGAAAATCCCACCGCCGCCCTCGATGAGCTGAACCTCGACGCCGTGTTTTGCCTTGATCGCGGCCGCCAGACCGGCGGCCATCGGTGCATAGTTTCATTGCACGCAGTATTCGATGCTGATTTTCATGCGTTTCCTCCGGATTTCTTGCCCGGCATTGGCTCACAAGCAGTACCTACATCCTACGAGCCCGGAGCGATCCCGGCAAATCGGCCTCCGCGAGGCCTCAGGCGGCGTTGGCAGCGACACCCACGGGCCGTTAGATTAACGTAGAGTCGATCGACACACGCGGCGTCCGAGGACTGGAACCATGCATAGCTTGCTTCGAACGACAACCCTGATGGCGGTTTTGCTCATCACTGCTTCCGCATACGCGCAAAGGATCGCGACCATCGGGAAAGAGGTCCCCGACATCAAGCTCAAGTGGGAGCGCCAGGGCGATCGGAAAGACGAAGAGTTCTATCTCTTCAGAACCCTCCGCGGCGGCATTGCCCTTTTCTACTATTGGCGCTCATCGAATCTGGATTCCGTCGAACGGCTGTCGGAGATGGAGGCGTTGCACCGCAAGTATGCTGCTAAAGGTGTGCGCTTCATCAGCGTGACCGCGGACGACGACGACAAGCTCAACGAGGTGATGGAAGAGAAGGAATTCGGGTTCTTCCGGCACATTTTTCGAGGGTTGGGCCCCTACTACCACCTCGGCGCACTCTCCGAGCCGTACGTCGTCCTAGTGGACCCGCGGGGTCGGCTGGCGTGGCGTGGCGTGCCGGACGAGCGCTTCGAGCAGCGGCTTCAAGACCTGATCGAGTACACCAAGCCGCCGATCGGCGATCAGCAGTGGCTTGACCGGCGTTTCCGCAAGGCCGAGCGGTTCTTCGACCAGCGCGAATTCGGCCGGGCGCATTCCACGGCCCGGGAATTGCTGCAGATAACGGACGAGGGACACAGCGTCCACGGCCGGGCCGAAGCACTGATGGCCAGGTGTGAGGAATCGGCGGCTGAATGGCTGCGTGAGGCGATCCAGGCCGAGCGCGACAAGAAATACGAAGAGGCTGCCCGCATCGTGGCCGAGATCGCCGTCCGGTTCGAGGATCCGGAGGCGGATGAGGAAGCCGACCGACGGGACAGGGGGGGCAGCCGGGACCGTCGCGACGAAGACATCCGGCACCAGGCGGAGGGCCAGATCGGACGCATGAACGGTGACCGCAAGCTCAAAGGCTTGATTCGCGAAGCTCAGGAGAACGCCAGAGCGGAGCTGCTCAACGACCGCGCCGCGAACCTGGAAGAGGACGACTACTACCTCGACGCCAAGCGCATCTACGAGGAGGTCCTCGAAGAGTACGAGGACACCGAGGCCGCCAAGGAAGCGAAGAAGCGGCTGCGGCGCATCGAGCGCGACGACGGAATCCAGAAGAAGATCGCCGAGCGGCGCGCTGCCGAAGAGGCGGTCCGTTGGCTTGGCATCGCGGATCACTACGCGGCGTTCGAGTTCTACGCCGAGGCTCGTGAGAAGTACCAGGCCCTCATCAAGAAACACCCGGACACCACCGCCGCCGTCCGGGCCAAGGAGCGACTGGCCGAACTGCCCGAGTCCAGTGACACGAAAGAGGTTGCTGCGGATTCGAAAGAGGCAAAGACGGCCCGCAAGCCGTAGGACCGGCCGCGGTGCGTCCCGATTCGCCGTGAGCGTCGCATACTTGGCCACCGCCGCCCGCCTCGGAATCACGACGTATCATTGAACAAGCTGCTATACTCCCGGCATGCCGTCGTCATCGCCTGAGCGAATTCTGATCATCAAGCCCAGCTCGCTGGGCGACGTTGTGCACGCGCTGCCGGTGTTGGCCGCGTTACACGAAGCCCACCCCGCGGCGCGCATAGCTTGGCTCGCGGACAGGCGTTTCGAACCGCTGCTGGAAAACCACCCGCTGCTCGACGAGGTCATTTGCTTCGATCGGGCTCGCTTCGGCCGAATGTGGCGCAGCCCGCGCGTGTTCGTCGAGTTCTGGCGGTTCGTGGCGGAGATCCGCCGCCGCCGGTTTGACCTGGTGATCGATTTGCAGGGCCTGATTCGAAGCGGCCTGCTGGCGTTTTTCAGCGGCGCCCAGCAGCGGGTTGGCTTCGGCGAGGCCCGTGAAGGCGCGTGGCTGTTCTACTCGCGACGTGTCCGCTGTCCTGATTCAACCGAGCACGCGGTCGAAAAGAACGTGGCTGTGGCGCAGGCGCTCGGGCTGCGCGTCGACCGGCCCGAGTTCCCGCTCGGCGTGCAGGCCGCGGAGCGTGCCGAGGCGGAAGCACTGCTCGCGGGGGTCGCGGGCGAACGTGTGGAATCGTTTACCGCGGTGATCCCCGGGGCGCGCTGGGAGACCAAGCTCTGGGAAGCGGAGAAGATCGCCGCGCTGATCGATCGCATTCACGCGGAAGGCTTGCCGCGCTGCGTCCTGCTCGGCGCGTCGGACGATCGGAGCTTTGTGAATCGAGTCATCACGCGGTGCCGGACCGGCGTCGTGGACTTGATCGGCCGAACCACGCTGCGGCAACTGGTGGCGCTGATCGATCTGGCGGATCGCGTCGTGTGTCACGATTCGGGCCCGCTGCATATTGCCGCCGCCCTCGGCAAACCGACCGTGGCCATCTTTGGACCGACGAACCCGGCTCGGACGGGGCCGTATTCGGACGTTGCCAGGGTGGTGGCGCATCCGATCGAGTGCGCGCCCTGCTATCGTCGGGCCTGCCCCTACGGGCACCACAACTGCATGCGGGAACTGGACGTTGAGACAGTGCTGGTGCAGGTGAGGTTGCTGGACGGCGCAAGCGCCTGCTACGCCGGCAACGCTGTCCATGGTTCGTAACCCGCTGAGCGAGACCGACCAGCGCAATTCCGGCGCTCTACAGTTCTGACTGCCGTCCAAAGGTCGGCGAGCCGGCGTCCGGGGGGCACGGATTCCCGTCCCGCCAGCACTCACCGGAGATCCGCTCGCGCAGCACCAAGCCGTCCGCTAAAGCCCCTCCTCGATCGAACCGACCCGATAAGTGCGGTCAGTCTCAACCGCACCGGTACGCCATCACCACCTGCACGGAGCAGCGTGTATGTCGCCACGACTTCGCCACAATCCACTCGGGGGTCTCGTTCTCGCGGTGCTCGTGCTTCTCGCCACCGGCTGCGAAAACTACTTCTGGCTGCCGTGGCTGGGCAGCTCCGAGTCCGCCATAACGACCGGCATCGGCATCCTGGTGGACGCGTTCACCGAGGACCTTATTCAGGAACGCACGTTCACGCACGGCACCGCCGTCACCACCGTGACCTACGCCGTCGACGACGCCCGCCGTGTCCCGCTCGGGATCGACTTCAACAACGACGGCAAGATCGACCCGGTGGTCTGCTACGGCAAGGAGCAGGCGGTCATTCAGATTCTCCTGAGCACCGGCGGGGCCGGAGTGGTGGACCCCATCAGCCTGACGCTCGACAGCAAGTGCGACATGACCAAGCTGGCCGACGTCGCCGTCGCCGACATCGACAGCGACGGGTACCTCGACATCGTGGCGGCGGCGGAAGATGCCGTCTGGTATTTCCATCATCCCTCCAGTGGCGATTCGACCGACCTGCGTGGCTGGGGCGCGCTCGACCCAAACGACATGCTGCGCGAGCGCATCGACGCCAGCTACGACCAGATCAGCGACCAAGAGCTGACCGCCATGATCGATCAGGCTATCCACGTGACTGTCAACCTCAACGACTACGTCATCACCGTCGAGCAGTTGTACACCAACGTCGAGACCGCCGACTTCGACGGCGACGGCGACTACGATGTCGCCGCGTCGCGCTCCTTCGTCATCAACCTCCAGCCGCGCGACACGGGGTTGGTTGAGCCGATCCAGATCGTCAACGGCGACGTGATGATCCTGGTCAATCCCGGCTTCGCAACCGACGGGAACAACTGGACCCAGCTCAGCGTCGGGCGGCACGAGCGACAGTTCCGCCTCGACCGTGACGGGGCCACCGGCCTGATCGTCCACGATATGGACGGCGACGGCCAGTTCGACGTGGTCTCCTCCGCCCGCATGGACAACAACGCCCAGGTGGCCTGGTTCCGTAACCCCGGCGGAATGCTGACCACCGCGAATCCCTGGACGCAGTATCGCATCGGCAGCGTCCGCGACTCCTGGGCGATCGACCTGGGTGACGTCACCGGCGACGGCTGGCCCGACGTCGTCGCGACCGGCGCCGAGCAGATGCAGACCATGCTCTTCGTGCATCCCGGCGTAGCCTTCCCGAACGACCGCTACGAGTACGACTGGGACTCGCACGTCATCACCAATTTCGAGTCGTACCAGCCGCGCGACGTGAGACTGCTCGACCTCGATAACGACGGCGAGCTCGAGCTGGTGCTGGGCGGCACCGAGGGCGCCGTGCGCTACTTCGAAGCCCCGGCCGATCCCACCAGCGAATGGTCCGGCGCCAGCGTGGTCACCTTCGAGGACGGCGGGACCGTCGGCCTGCTCGGCTACGGCGACCTCGACGGCGACAACGACCTCGACCTGATCGCCACCGTCGACACCACCGAGGAAAACCTCAGCCGCACCGTCTGGATCCGCAACGACCTGGCGCCCTGACAATCAGAGCCCCGCGCGTCAGCGAGCGGGTCCACTCTTGAACGGCCCGGCGCAACCGGTCCACCAGCTACATAAATAGTGCCATTGTGGCCTATTCGCACGCACCCCCGTAAACGGTGACGGAGCGGCCAACGCCCGAACCGCAACCCGGGGGGAGCGGCCGCAAACAGAACCGCGACCGTAAGGGAACGGCGACAAGCCGAACCGCGACCATGAGGGAGCGGCCAACCCCCGTCCCCTGAACCCTACCCCCTCGGACCCTCGGACCCTCGGATCCTCGAATCCTTGAATCCTTGAATCCTCGGCCCCTACCTACTCACATACATCCCCATACGCCCCCAGAAACTCCGCCAGATCGGCAATCTGAATGTCCCCGTCGCAATCCATGTCCCCGTCGGCACCGTTCGCACCTTCCAACACCCCGTAGTGCGCCAGCAACACCGCCAGATCGTCCAGATCCACGTCACGATCGCCGTCCAGATCGCCATGGCACGGCGGCAGATCGCTTCCACCGAACTCATACGCCCCCATGTCCACAATCGGCGGCAGGCCGCTACCCGTGTCCGGCGTGTTCGGATCGTCAAAGAACCGTCCTTCGCCATCCAGATCAAACGCCGTGTATTCCCACAGGACCCCGTCGCCGTCGAGATCAGCGAAATCCTCCGGCACGGCGCAATTGCACCCGGCATCAATGCACGGCGATCCCGGCATCAGGTGATAGTCGCCCGGAAAGGCGAAATTGGGGTCGGCGGCGATGTTGCCTTGCCCTTCCCAACCACCTTCGACGTTGCAGTACGCGATCATGGGGCTTCCGGACACTTCGTCCGGCACGTCCCCCCAGAGAATGCAGTTTGTGATCGTCGCGTTACCGTGCCAGCCACAAAAGACGCCGCCGCCGTATCCACCGGACCGGTTGGCCGCAATCGTGCAGTTGATGATCGTTGGGTCGCCGTCGGTGTCACAGTAGATGCCCCCTCCGGAGCCGTATGGGCCCTGAACCATGTTCTCTGAGATCGTGCAGTTGACGAGCAGCGGGACGCTGTACTCCTGGCAAGCGACACCTCCTCCCGAACACTTCGGATAGGTGACCGTGTTCTCCGAGATAACGCAGTTGGCAATCGTCGGGCTGCTGTAATTCACGCAGAAGACGCCGCCGCCACTGCATTCGGCCGTGTTTCCCGTGATTGTACAGTTGATGATCACCGGGTTACTGGAGGAACAGTGGATGCCACCGCCGTAGCCGGTGTAGCCTTCAGCGGTGGTCGTATTCCCCGAGATCGTGCAGTTGGAGATCGTCGGGCTGCTGTCGAGGCAGTAGACGCCGCCCCCGTCGCCGGCCACGTGGCCGTTTCGGATGGTCAGGCCGTCCACGATCGAGTCGGCGGTTTCGCCGTCTTGAAAGATGAACCCGCGACCGTCGCCCTCACAGTCGATGATGCACGTGTCCGGACCGTTCTCCGAGCGGACGGTGATCGCCCGGCCGCCGAAGTCAAGGTTCTTGTTTCGCGAGCCGGTGTACGTGCTGTCCGCCAAAATGACCACATCCCCGGGCATCAGGGCCGCGTCGATCGCGTCCTGGATCGCCGGGTATTGCTCTGGGACGTGCAGCTCACCAGGAACATACAGCGACACGAACACGCCCACCGGGCTGTTGGCCGCGTTCGGATCCGTGATCGCGACCTCGCACGCGTGCATACCCTGCGGCAAGTCGCTCGCGTCAGCGTGCAACGTCACTTCGTCGATCTCGCCGGACGACTCACCGACTGACGGCGTGACCTCCAGCCACAAGCACTCCCCGGCGATTTCCCAGTGCAGCACGTCGGCCCCGCAATTGCGAATAAGCAGGAGCTGGTCGTCGGGCGGCGTCCCGTCCGCCTGCACGAAGAATTCAAACGTGCGCTGCGAGCACGCGATCACCGGGACACCGGGATTGAACTCGTACGGCCCCATATCCACGACGGCATCGCCATCTCCGTCACCGTCGAGCACACGCGGGTTACCTTCCAGATCCTCCGGCGGCAATTCGCCCGGCGGCTCGTTCGTGCCTGCGTCGATGCAAGGCGAGCCCGATATCAAGTGGGCGTCCCGCGGGAAGGCGAACTGCGGATCGACGTCGATATTCCCCTCGCCCGGCCAGCCGCCTTGAACGTCGCAGTACGTAACGACCAGCTCGGCATTCACGACCGCAATCTGCTCCGCGTCGTTGTCCCACAGGATGCAGTTCGTGATCGCTGGGCTGGCGTTGCGACATCGCACTCCGCCGCCGGGGCCAATGGCCGCGTTCGCGCGGATCACCGAGTTCAGGATCACGAAGTTGTTGTTGTAGCAGTTGACCCCGCCGCCGCCATTGCTCGCCTCGCTGTCAGGCTCCCCCCGCGCGACGTTGCCCGAGATGACACAGTTGGTGATGAGGGCATCGCCGCCGCTTCTGGCGTGGATCCCGCCACCAGCCCCGTCGGATACGTTGTCGCGAATTGTGCAGCCGGTGATGATCGTGGTGTCAGCCGCGATGCCCCCGCCGAATCTGCCGACTGCGTTATCCTGGATCAGGCACTCGGCCACCAGCGCTCCGCCGCTGATGCCGCCCCCGTGGTATTCGGCGGTGTTGCGCTCGATGACACAGTCGGTGATGGTCGTGTCATCCCGATTGCAGTGGATACCGCCACCCGAAGAGCTCGCAGAGTTGTCCGCGATCAGGCACCCGGAGATAGTCGCATCACCCCACTCGCAGAAGATTCCGCCGCCACCGCGTCCCTCGCTGTCCCCGGCCGAGTTCCAAGCAATGACGCAGTCGGTGACGATTGCACTGCCGTACGCGATCGAAATGCCACCCCCGGCGTCGTCCGACGAGTTGTGCCGAATTACGCAGCCGGTGATTGTCGGACTGCCGCCATCGCAGCGAATGCCCCCTCCCCCTCCCCACATTGCGGCTGTGTTGTATGCGATCATACAGCAGACGATCGTCGGGCTACTTCCTTCGCAGTGTATGCCTCCCCCCGCCCCTTCGTCTTCGGCCTCGTTCTGTGTGATGACGCAGTTGACGATCGTCGGGTTGCTGCCGTCGAGGCATAGGATTCCGGCACCACCGGCGCTCTGCGCCCGGCCATTCGTGATCGTGACGCCATCCAATAGCGCCGCGCCGGTCTCGCCACTGTGAAAGCGAAACGCTCGCTGTTCGCCCTGGCAGTCGATGACGCAGTGCTCGGCCCCGTTCTCCGACCGCACCGTGATCGCCTTGCCCCCGAAATCCATCTGCTTGTTCCCCTCGCCCGTGTACGTTCCGTCGGCGACCAGGACGGTGTCGCCATCCGTGGCGGCGTCGATGCCCTCCTGGATCGCGTCGAACGGGTGCTCGGCCGAGCCGTCCTCCAGCGGGTCGCTGATGGTCGGATCGCCGGGGCCGGGGTCGTTTGGGGCGTCGTCGTCTACGTGCCAGGTGGTTTGGGCCCCGGCGGTGGTTACCGCCAGCAGGGCCCACGTGAGCAGGGTAAGACGGGTGGGGATGGGGCTGCGAGAGAACATGGGATGATTCTCCTTGCATAAAAAAGTGGTGTTGAATGAAGAACTCGGTATGTGACCGATCCGGTCATATGAACGCTCCTTGCACGCGGCGTTGGAGCTTCGGCATGAAACGGTATGTCCAGCAGTAATGATAGGACCTGCTTCGAATCACATCAACCGCAACCTGAGCTGATGTCGGCCGGATTGGGCCCAGTGCGCTCGGCCACGGCATGCGATGACTGGCCAGGGACCGCTCCCACGATTCAGCGGAGCGGTGGGCCGATCGACCAGGCTGTGCTGGCTTAGCCCGGACTATTCATACCGCAGAGAGCGCGGAGAGCGCAGAGTGTTGTTG
>CAZDTB010000029.1:0-18675 GCA_964508075.1 uncultured Planctomycetales bacterium | reverse complement strand
TCTCACGCAGGACCGATTGCAGTTGTTTACGTATCTGCTGGCCGTCGAGCAGGCGTTCGTGGCCGACGAAAACGCGCGCCTGGCCGGCGTTCTGCTGGCGCCACTCTTCCCGCTGACCCGCGCGGTCGAAACCAAAGCCGCCGAGGCCTGGTCGCAGGCCGAATTGCGAATGCACTTGTATCGGCCGCGCGGCCTGTTCGATGCCGACGTAGCGCCGCTGCTCGACCGGAGCCTGGGGCAGAGCAGCTCGCCGGTGGTGGCGATGAAGCTCAAGAAGGACGGCGCGTTTAATCGGAGCGCCTCGCGAGACGTGGTCGCTGCCGAGCAGTTGCAGCAGCGGTTGCGACTTGCGGAGCGGACCATCCTGCACGCTGCGGAAGGCATCGTTCGTGGCCGAATCGATATCGCCCCGCTGGTGGAGAGCAAGACGCTGGCGTGCCACATGTGCGACTTCGCGACACTGTGTCGCTTCGAGCCCGTCTTCAATCGGGCGCGCCTGGCGGAGGAATCGCTGCCCCTGCTGCACCAGGCTGCTGCAAACGACTCGGGAGGGACGGCATGAAGCTGACCGAGCAGCAGCAAGCGGCGGTCGAGCACCGCGGGTCGAACCTTCTGGTGGCGGCGTCGGCCGGCTCGGGCAAGACCGAAGTGCTGGCGCGACGTTGCGTCTCGCTGATCACCGATCCCGAGAACCCCTGCCAGGTCGATCAGCTCCTGGTGGTGACGTTCACGCGGGCGGCCGCGGCCGAGTTGCGAGCACGGGTTAGCAAGATGCTCCGTGCGGCGGCGAGCGAGACGCGCGATCGCCGTCTGCGCGATCATCTCCGCCGACAGGAAGTGCTGGTGGATACGGCGGAGATTGGGACGATCGATGCGTGGTGCGCCCACCTGGTGCGTGAGCACTTCGCGGCGAGCGAACGGGGGGTCGATCCGGCTTTCAATGTTCTCGGGGCGGAGCAGGCCACGCTGCTTCGCAATGAGGTCCTGGACGAATTGTTCGAGTGGATCTACACGGGCGACGAGGAACTTGCCACCGCCGCCCGCGACTGGATTCTGCGGCACAGCCGGCCCAGTGACGAGTTTCTACGCGGCTTCGTGCGCGAGCTGAACCGCTACCGCGAGCACCTGATCAATCCGGACCAATGGATCGAGCGGCAGCTCGAGTTGCACAGTCGCGGCCCGGCCGAGGTTCGCACCGACGCGGCCCACATGCTCGCCGATGCCTTGTCGGCCGAATGTGGCTTCCAGCAGGAGCAACTCGGCGAGGTCATCGGCGCGGTCGAATCGGCTGTCTTACGGGAGCAGTTGCAGGATTACCGCGAGGCGTTGGCAACATGGCGCGGTCTTCTGGACGATGCGGAAGCTATCCAGCGGATCGCGCGCGAGATCGGCGAGTTCAGCTTTCCGCGCAAGCCGTCAGAGATCAGTGACCGTGACGCGGCGTTGCGTGAGGAGGTCAAGCAGCGGTGGTTTGAACGGCGTTTGAAGGAACGCTGGGACGGGGAAGCGGTTGAAAACGTGCTGGCCCACGCCGCCGGCGCAGCCCAACTGGTCGTGACACTGCTGCGGCTCGAGCAACGTTACCGGGGCCTGCTCGATGACAAGAAGCGTGTCCGCGGGGCGTACGAGTTCGGCGACGTGTTGCGGATGGCGCTGGATTTGCTAGGTCGGCCGGCGGCCGGCGAGCGCCGCGAACCGACGCCGATTGCCCGGGCATTGCAGCAGCGCTACGAGCACATCCTGGTGGACGAGTATCAGGATACGTCACCCGTGCAGGTCGAGCTGCTGCGGCTGGTGACGCGCGCCGCGCCGGGTCGATCGAACCGCTTCATGGTCGGCGACATCAAGCAGAGCATCTACGGCTTCCGCGAGGCCGAACCGCGCCTGTTTGCGGACCTGATCGATGCGCTCTCGCAGCAGCGTGAAGAGGGGCGGGTGCTGCTGCTGACCGACAACTTCCGGAGTCACCACGATGTGGTCGAAGGGTTGAACAGCCTGTTCGGGTCGCTGTTCGACCTGAAGCTGGGCGGCACGGGTTACACCGGCGACGAGCGCCTTTGCGCGCGGCGCGACGAGGTCGAGAACTCGACGCCTGAGGCCGTGCCGCGCATCGAGCTGCAACTCATTTGCGACGATTCGCCGCAAGACGAGCAGGCCGACGAAGTCAAGGACGAAGAAATCCCGCTGGAGCGGATCGAGCGTGAAGGTCGCGTCGCCGCCCGGCGCATCCATACGCTGCTTGGTGCTCAGACGCAGGTTCCGCAGCGTGACGCCGCGGGCGCGCTGCATCCGCGGCCGCTGCGTTTGCTGGACATCGTGATCCTGTTGCGCTCGGCGAAGGGGAACGCGCCGCGGCTGGCCGGCGTGTTGCGCCAGGCTGGGATTCCGTGCGTTGCCACCGGGCGGGAGTCGATCCTCGATAACCTGGAAGTGCAGGATGTGCGCAGCGCGCTGACGCTGCTGGTGAATCGGCAGCAGGACCTCGCGTTGGCAAGTTACCTGCGTGGGCCGATGGTCGGCCTCTCGGAACAACAGTTGCTCAAGATCCGACGGGGCGCGCCAGACTCCGGATTCTTCGGCGCGGTGGCGACCTATCGCGCGAACGGCGCCGATCGAACGCTGGTCGAGCAGCTCGACTCGGCAATGGCACAGCTCGACCGTTGGGCGGTGGCCGCCCGTACACAGGAGCTGCCCGCGCTGCTGCGGCAGATCCTGCGCGACACGGGCCACACGCTCTTCGCGCGGGCGCTGCCCGGCGGCGAGCACCGCGTCGCCATGCTGCGCGCCCTCGAAACACTGGCGGCTGAGTTCGCCGGACGCGGGCAGCAGAGCGTAGCCGAGTTCGTCGAGCATCTCGACGCGCTGATCGAGCAGGACGTGCAGCCCACCACGACTGCTGCGACCGGCGAAGACGTCGTCCGGATCATGACCATCCACGCCTCGAAAGGGCTGGAGTTCCCCGTCGTTTTTCTGTTGAACACCGGGGCAGCGTTCAGCCGCCGACCACGACGCGGCGGCCTGGAGTGTGACGCGCAGCGCGGCATCGGGCTGGAATTCCTCGACTACCCGGCTCGGACCAAGCTCGTCAGCGCCGCCTTTGGCATAAGCCAACAGGCTGCGGCACAGCGCGAGCTCGAGGAAGAGTTGCGCCTGCTCTACGTCGCCGCCACCCGCGCCCGCGAGCGACTGGTGATCGTCGGGCACACGTCAGAGAAGACTTGGGCCAGCTTGCGCGAACGCCACGGCGAGGCAAGTGCTCCGCCGCCGCTCATCTCGCGCCTGAGCGCCGCGAGCATGTTGGAATGGGTTCTGATGGGCGTGGCGGCCGGAGGTTTGGACCGGTCGGTAGGTGACGCGAGGCCGACCGTCCGGGTGGAAACACACGTCGGCGAGATTGCCGCTCCGGAGGCGAAGGATCTGGTGAGCGTGACGGTGGCCGCGGACGCCCTTGAGCTGACCGACGCGGATCGCGATTGGATTGAGCGTGGCCGGGCGGCAATCGAGACAAGGCCGGACAGCGCGCTGGCCCGACGGCCGGCGGTACTCTCGGTCAGTGCGCTCAAACAGCAGGCCGCGCGAATGGGGACCGAGGACGTGCCGCTGAGTCTCGATCTCGCCGTCCCGCTGCGCGAGCCGGCATTTTCTCGAGCACCGACGTCCGAGGACGGGCGGATGGTCGGCAACGCCCACCACCGTTTCATGCAGCTGGCCGACCTAGGACAGCTGAGTTCGCCGGACGCAGTGCGCGAACACGTCGCCCAGCTTGTTGTAGACGGACGCCTCACGCCGGATGAGGCGGGGCTGCTGTCGCCTGATGACGTCGCTTGGTTTGCCGGCACCGCGGAGGGACGGCGTTTGGTGGAACACGCGGAGGCGTGTCGGCGGGAAGTGCCGTTCGTCTACGCCCTGCCGGTCGGCGAGGGTGATGAGCGGATGGTGCTGCGCGGAGTGATCGATCTTCTGCTCGAGACCGACGAGGGTCTGGTCATTCTCGATTACAAGACCGATCGCCCGCGCGACGAGGCCGACTGGCAGCAGCGGATCGCCGGCTACAGCGTGCAATTGCAGCTCTACGCGGCGGCGGCGCGGGAGGTCTTCGCGCGCGAAGTCGTTGGGGCAGTACTGATCTTCCTGCGGGAGCGTCGGGTCGTGCCGGTGCCAGTCGAATCACCGACGTTCGAGATGGTGCTGACGCGAGCCGGCGGGGTCGAGAGCTCGCCTTGAGGCCGTTGCAGTCGAGACGCGACGAGACGGACCACCTCGCTTAGAATGCGAGCCGATCGCGGGGAGCAGCACTATCTGTTTTGTACGGCAGTGGAGCGGAATCACGACGATCAGGAGCGTGGCAGGATGCTGACGAAAGCGACGGTGGTGGGGACCGGGGCGATGGGCACCGTCCTCGCGCAGATCCTGGCGGGGAACAACGCTCATGTGGCGCTGCTCGGGCGGCGTAGCGAGCACGTCGACAGCCTGCTCGCCACGCGCGAGAATCGTCGCTACCTCCCGGGCATCAGGCTGTCGGAACGCATCAGGCCCACCGTCGACGCCGTCAACGCGCTGGCAAACACGGAACTGGTGATTTCAGCGGTCCCGTGTCAGTTCCTGCGGGCTAGCTGGGAACAGGTCGGCAGCTACGTCGGCGCGGGCGTGCCGATCTGCAGCGTCACCAAGGGAATCGAAACCGAAACCCTCGCCCGGCCGGCGCAGATCATCGACGCTTACGTCGGCGACAACCCGATCGCGGTGCTCTCCGGGCCGAGCATCGCCCCCGAGATCGCGCGCTGCCTGCCGGCGACGGTCGTGGTGGCCTGCGCGTCGGAAGACGTCGCCCGGCTCGTGCAATCGGTGCTGAGCACGTCAGCCTTTCGGATCTACACCAACCCGGACATCCTGGGAGTCGAACTGGCCGGGGCGCTGAAAAACGTGATCGCGCTCGCCGCCGGCATCCTCGACGGCCTGCGGGCCGGGGACAACGCCAAGGCGGCGCTGCTGACGCGCGGGCTGGTCGAGATCACCCGGCTGGGCGTGACGCTCGGGGCGCGCCAGCAGACCTTTGTGGGACTGGCCGGCGTGGGCGACCTGGTCACCACCTGCGTTTCGCCACTGGGGCGTAACCGCTCGGCGGGGGAGCGGATTGGGCGCGGTGTCAGCGTGGAGGATGTGATCCGTGAGAGCCCCGCGGTGGTCGAGGGCATCCCTACCACGCGGGCCGTGCTCGCGCTCGCGGCCCGGCACAGCGTGGAGATGCCGATCACCGCCGCCGTGCACGCGGTCCTGTTCGAGCAAAAACCCCCGTTGGACGCGATCACGGAGCTGATGAGTCGCCCGCCCAAGGCCGAGGAGCCGCTGTGACATTTGACTCGCGAGGGAGGCGTGAATAGCATTGGGCCCTCTGGGCGCGGGTATTGCGGTAGGGTTTTTGCTGCCGGCGCGGAGGGCATGATGTCGCCCAATGTCAGCGAAGTCCCACTCGATCGGTCTCAGCAGGAATTCATCACCCAGCAGCGGCAGGCGATTCTCGGTTCGCTGTCCGGCATCATCGCGCACGAGTACAACAACCTGATGACGCCCGTGCTGGCCCGGGCGCGGGATGCCGTGGCGCGTGACGACGTGGCGGCGATGCGCAAAGCACTCATGGTGACGGTTGCGCAGACGCAGCAGGCTCTGGACTTCACCCGGCAGTTGCTTGAGGTCGCGCGGGGCGAGGAGTCAGCGGTGCAGGCCTGTCGCCCGGCCGAGCTGGTCGACGCCGCGATCAGCGCTGCCGTACGACCATTCGAGAAGGACGGGATCGAACTGGTGGTGCACGTTCCGGATCATCTGAGCGTGCGCGCTCAGCCGCTGCTGTTCATCCAGGCGCTGCTGAACCTGTTGCTGAATGCGCGCGCCGCGATGAAGGACCGCTGTGGGAGGTTGCTGGTCTCCGCTTGCCGTGAGGATGACAGCGTGCTCATCAGCGTCTGCGATGCCGGCGTCGGCATGTCGCCGGAGATGCTCAACGAGGTGATCAACCCGTTTCTCCAAGCTGAGGGTCACGAGCATCCGGGCAATTGGAGCCCGGTGGGGCTGGGGTTGCTGGCCTGCCGGACGATAGCGCAGCGACACGGCGCAACGATCTATGCGCAGAACAACGACGGCCCGGGCTGTACATTTCGGCTAAGGTGGCCCGCAGCCTGACCGGCGCCGCCATCCCGGACCATCTGCATCCATTCCGCCTGGCTTGCCCCGCCGCCCCCGGCGCATTGCCGCGAATCTTGCGATAGGATTTACCGGGCTACCGGGGCGAGGACGAGCCGTGCTCGACGTGTCGACCTACACTCGAATCCTCCTGCTGACCGAGGGCCATCTGGGCGTATTCACGTCCAAGACGGCAACGGTCGTGCTGCGTTTTCGTGGACACGACGTCGTCGCCGTGATCGATTCCGCTTTCGCTGGGCGGGACCTTCGCGAACTCGTTCCCGGCTCGCCGCCCAGACCGATCCTGGCCGACGTGTCGGCGGCGGCGGAACTCAAGCCCGACGCGCTATTCGTCGGAATTTCGCCCGCCGGGGGAGTGTTGCCGGCGACATTTCGCCGGCAGGTTTCCGCGGCGTTACGCGCGGGTATCGATGTGGTCAGCGGTCTGCACACACAACTGGCGCAGGATGAGGAGTTACGCGCGTTGGCGAACGAAAGCGGGGCGCGCGTGGTCGACCTGCGTCGTCCGCCCGAAGAACGCTTCGTTGCCGCCGGCCGCGCCAAGACCACCCGCTGCCGCCGAGTGCTCACCGTGGGAACCGACTGCAATGTCGGGAAGATGGTGACGGCGTTGGGGCTGGCCCGCTCGGCCGCGAGCCGCGGGCTCGACGCCCGCTTCATCGCCACCGGTCAGACCGGGATGATGATCGCCGGCAAAGGAGTTGCCATCGACGCCGTAGTTGCTGATTTCGCCGCCGGTGCCGTCGAGCAGCTTGTGCTGGAAGCGGGTGACAGCGACGTGTGCCTCATCGAGGGGCAGGGTAGCATCGGGCACCCGGGTTTTTCCGGCGTGACGCTCTCGATCCTGCACGGCGCCTGCCCGGACGCGATGATCCTGGTCCACCATGCCGGACGGACTCAGCACCGATTCGAACCGCCCCGACCGTTGGCGCCCCTGAGCATGCAGTGGGCAGCCTATGAGGCGGCGGCGGGATTGCTTCATCCGGCGCGGATCGTCGGCGTGGCGTTGAATACGCACGGTGTCAGCGACACGGTTGTCCGGACAGAAACCCGGCGAATCGAAGACGAGTTCAACGTGCCGGTCGTTGACCCGTTGGGGGAAGGCAGCGACACGCTAGTCTCAGCCGCTTGTGGGCAATAGGAAGGGCGGGAGCATTCGTCGCTATGGACTATGAGCAAGGCACGGTACCGCGTGATGGGGTCCAACAGGGGGTGGTCGTCGTGGTTCATCGGGCAGGACGTTTTCTGATGATTCGCCGAGCCGCGGGCGTCCTGGCGGCGGGTTCCTGGTGCTTCGTTGGTGGCGCGATCGAGCCGGGTGAGACCCAGCCGCAGGCGGTGGTGCGCGAGTTTGCCGAAGAGGTCGGCGGTCGGGCGAGGCCGCTGCGGAAGATCTGGGAGTACACGCGCCCGGACGGTAAGCTCTTGTTGCACTGGTGGTTGGCAGAGATAGGGGAAGAGGCCCTGGCGCCGAACGAGCTGGAGGTGGCCGAAGTTCGCTGGTGCAGCCCGGAAGCGATTGAAGCGCTCCCGGAGGTTCTGGAAAGCAACGTTCATTTCGTGCGTGGCGTGGGGCGGCGGTTGGTGGGGGCCGGCACCGGTGAGTAAGCTGTTCTGAAAATCCACCCGAGCGGCCGCTGAGCGATGTGTGTGCGCGCTTGGCGTGCCGTGGTGAGGGCGGGGCCAGCAGGGGCGGGAAATTCGCCAAAAGCGCGTGTCAGCGGTGGCGTACGTTGCGGAATGGTGGTATGTTACGGCTAATAAGTGATGCCGGTGACGGATCCGCGCGCTTCGCATGCGGATGCGGGGACGGGAGTGGGGTGTTTGCGTACTTCAGAAGCGCAGCACCCTACGCTGGAAGTGTACGGACCGTGATCGGCGTCATTGTCGTTCGGCCTGGGGGAGGGGACCGGTGTAGGTCGGTTGCCTCTTGGGCCCCGCGGAGGACTGCGTGGCAAAGACGTTGCGCGTACATCACTTGGCGAAGGAGCTGGGTGTCGCCAGCAAGGAGATCATTGCCAAATGCAATGCTGAGGGGGTCGAGCCGCCCATGAAGAACCACATGGCGGCGGTCTTGATCGGTCTGGCGGAGTCGATTCGCGAGTGGTTCAGCGCCGGTGCCGACGTTACCACCATCGAGGTTGCCACCCCAGTTGACCTCGAAAAAGCCAAGAAGCCGCGCAAACGCAAGGCGAAGCTTGCCGAGGGCGAAGCGGCTCCGAAAGAAGAGGTCGGCGTTGCCGTGGCCGAAGCGCCGGATGCCGCCGTGGCGGCTCTGGCCGCGGAGGAGGTCGCGGTCGAGGCGGTAGCGGTGGCCGAAGTGTCGGGCACCGAGTTGGAGCAGGGGGCGGTTATCGCAGCGGCAGCGGAGGAGGAAGCGCCGGCGGTTGCGGAGAAGGCGGCTTCGATTGCCGAGCCCGGTGAGGCGGCAGAGGTGGAAGGGGAATCGGAAACGGCGGTCTTGGAGCGCCCGCAAGTAGTGGAACGGCCGCCGGAACCGGAGGTGCCCAAGGAGCCCCCGACACCACCGCCGCCGCCCGAGCCGATCGCACCGGCTGGTCCGCAGGTTGTGCCGAAAGCGGCTGAGCTTAAAGGTCCCCGGGTCATCCGGATCGAGGCGCCGGAGCCGGTACGCGCGCGGCGACCCCGGCCGGGGCTGCGCCCGGCCGCGCTCGCGCCGCCTGCACCCGGTGAGCCGATTTCGCCTGATCGCGTCTCGGTGGGTCGCGGGCGGGTCCGCGGTCGCAAGGGTGTCGCAGAAGGGCCCGCGCATTCGCGCAGTCCCCGGCGGCGTGTGAGCAGCGTCGACATCAGCAGCGAGCGCCTAAAGGAATGGCGCGATCAGGATCTGCTCGAACGCAAGGAACGCCTCGCCAGCGCCACCGGGCACGGCGTCAAGGCGCGGCGCTCCGCCGTACGTCAGCGCAGGACCGGATCCGCCGTACAGGTGGCCCGACGAACGGACGTCGAAATCGTCGTTCCGATCACGCTCAAGGATTTCTGTGCCGCGGTCGGGATTCCATTCAACGTCGTCTTCGCCAAGATCGTCGAGCACACCGGCCGGATTTGCAGGATTACGGATTCAGTTGACGGGGACGCGGCCGAACTGGTGGCGATGGACCTGGGCATCGCGTTGACGCTTAAGCGCGAGC
This sequence comes from uncultured Planctomycetales bacterium, assembly GCA_964508075.1. GTDB lineage: Bacteria > Planctomycetota > Phycisphaerae > UBA1845 > Fen-1342 > JALSRY01. The sequence continues at coordinate 9,325 of CAZDTB010000029.1, read as the reverse complement.
TGACGGCGTTGGAGAAACTGAAGGCTGAATTCAACGATCGCGAACGCGCTAATCTGGAGCCGCGGCCGCCGGTCGTGGCGATGCTGGGCCACGTCGACCACGGGAAGACGTCGTTGCTGGATGTGATTCGGAAGACGGATGTCGTGAGGGGTGAAGCCGGTGGGATCACGCAGCACATCGGGGCCTACCAGGTTCGGCATGGGGGCTGGAACGTCACCTTCCTCGATACGCCTGGGCACAAGGCCTTTACCGCCATGCGAGCCCGTGGTGCCAACATGACCGATGTCGTCGTGCTGGTGGTGGCGGCGGATGACGGCGTGATGCCGCAGACGGTCGAGGCGATCAACCACGCCAAGGCCGCCGGCGTGCAGATTGTGGTGGCACTCAACAAGATCGATCTCCCCGGCGTCGACGTCAACAGGATCTACGCCCAGCTCGCCGAGCAGGGGCTGGCCCCGGCGGAGTGGGGCGGCGAGACCGACGTCGTCAAGACCAGCGCGACCACGGGGGAAGGCATCGACGAGCTGCTCACACATCTGAGCACGCTCAGCGAGCTGATGGGCCTCCAGGCCGATCCGAGTGTCCCCGCCCAAGGGGTCGTGATTGAGGCGCAGCTTCGCGAGGGCCGAGGCGTAGTCGCGCAGGTGCTGATCCAGGAAGGTACCCTGAACCTGGGGCAGGTCGTCGTCTGCGGTCCCGGGGCCGGTCGCGTCCGGATGCTGCTGGACCACTACGGTAAGCGGGCCAAGCAGGCTGGGCCCGGCACGCCGGTCGAGGTGGTCGGGCTCGACGGGCTTCCGGAGGCAGGAGAACGGCTGTACGTCGCGGGCGCGCTGCCGGAAGCCAAGCGAATCGCCGAGGAGATCAAGACGGAGCGGCGTGAGGAAGCGCTCGGCGAGATCCGCAAGCCGCAGACCCTGGAAGAGCTGCTCAGCAGCAGCGAAGCGGGTGAGATTCCCGAGTTGAACGTGATCATCAGGGCCGACGTGCAGGGTTCGGTGGACGTGCTGAAAGCTTCGTTGGGAGAGTTCCCGTCGGAGAAGGCGCGCTTGCGGATTCTGCATGCGGGTGTGGGCGCGATTTGCGAGGCCGACGTCGAGCTGGCCCGCGCTTCTCGGGCGATCCTGATCGGTTTCCACGTCGTGGCCGACGACCGGGCACGGCGGTTGGCCGACCAAGGCGGCGTTGAAGTGCGCCTGTACCGCGTGATTTACGAAGTGCACGACGATCTGCACAAGGCCCTGGAGGGTCTGCTGGAGCCCGAGCAGCAGGAAGAGGCCCGCGGCCGGGTGGAAGTGCGGCAGGTTTTCAACATCACGCGTGTCGGCCGAATCGCCGGCTGCTACGTCACCGAGGGGGTGATCGGCCGCAACCACAGGGTGCGGCTGGTCCGCGACGGGCGCCTCGTCGTGGAAGGCCGCGTGATCGGCTCGCTGAAACGGTTCAAGGACGATGCGCGCGAGGTGCGGGCCGGGCTGGAGTGCGGGATCAAGATCGACGGGTACGACGACGTAAAGCCGGGCGACGTGATCGAGGCGTACGAGATCGTCGAGGTCGCGCAGACCTTGTAGTGGTCGGCGGCATCTTGGCGCCCGTCTGGGGCGAGCGATGGTAGTCGGCGTGCTGCGCGTCAGGCTCGGGGTTTTCGAGGCGTTGTCCCTGAAGGACAAGCGCCGGGTGGTCAGGAGCTTAAAGGATCGGCTGGGGGCCCGGCACAATATCTCGATCGCCGAGATCGACGACCTGAATCAGCGGCAGACTGCCACGCTGGGATTGGCGATGATCGCGAACGACGCGCGTTTTGTGGAAAGCTCACTCAGCAAGATGGTCGACGAGGTTCGGGCCTTCGGGCGGGCGTCGCTGCTGGACTACGAGATCGAGTTGCTTTAGCCCGGGTCCGCGCTCGGCCGCGGCCGGGCGTTCGACCGTGCGGGGGTGGATGGAAGTTGGGAGTCACAAACCGGTGTCTCGAAGGACCGAGCGAGTCGCGAGCCTGGTTCGCGCTATCCTCGCCCAGGCAATCCAGAACCGGCTGAGCGATCCGCGGATCGAACCGCTGACGTCGATCACGCGGGTGGAGATCAGTGCGGATTTGTCGGTGGCGCACGTGTACGTGAGCGTGATGGCGGAACAGAAGCGGCGCGAGCTCACCCTGCGCGCTCTGCGCCATGCCGCCGGGCGTTTGCGCTCGCTGGTCGCGCATGAGATCACGTTGCGGCAAACGCCCCAGATCGAATTCCGGCTCGACGAATCGGTTCAGCAAAGCTTCCGGACGGTCCAGCAAATCGACGGGCTGATGGAAGAACTCGGCGAACGGGCCGAACCGGACTCGGGGCCGCGGTCGGAAGATCGAGAGGCCGCCGAGCCGGGCGTCGATGAGAAAACGCGTCTGGAGGGACGGGGCGGTGGAGTCCCTCAAGGTCAGGAGGGCAGCTGAGCGATGAGGGGTGCCACACAATGCGCTCGTCGACTTAAGCAACTCGTCCGTTCGTTGCGGACGAAGCTAGGCAAGACTAGGCGTCCGCCGGTAGGTGACGCGATCACGCAGATGATCTTGGGGATTTTCTCGCGCGACGTGCCGAGCTCGAAGGCCCGCGAGGCGCTTGACCGGTTGCGGGCCCTGGTGGTGGACTACAACGAGCTGCGCGTGGTGCCTCCGATCGAGATGGCCGAGATGGTCGGGTCGCTGCCGAACGCGCGTCTGAAGTGTGAAGACCTGTCGCGGGCGCTCAACAAGGTGTTCGCAGTCGAGCACGAGGTGTCGCTCGATCGCCTGCCGGCGTTGTCCGCGAAGGAGGTGCGTGAGTACCTGGCATCGATCGACGGGCTCGACGCGTACAGCCGGGCGCGAGTGCAACTGCTCGGAATACAGCAACACGCCGTTCCGCTGGACGAGGCCATGTGGGCGTATGCCCGCAAAGAGAAGATTGTCGATCGGAAGTGTTCGTTGGAAGAGGCCCAGGCGTTTCTTGAACGGCGGATTCCCGAGGGCGAGTCACTCGAGATCGTGGTGCTGCTCGAGAAGCAGGGGTGGGCTGAGATGGGGGGCGCGGTGCGCAACGGGGAGGTCGAGTGCATCGCCAGCGTCCCGCCCGATCGCACCGCCCGCAACATGCTGCAGCTCGTCGCTTCCGGCCGATCGGCCCTGGGTGCCGCGACGGCGTCCGGAGGACCGCAAGAACCGGCAGTTGTCGCCAAGCCGGCCAAGGGCGCAAAGAAACGCGCCAAGCCGAAACCGTCGACGAGGCCCAGGAAGAGACCCAAGGCGAAAAAAGCTGCCAAGAGGCCCAGGCTCAAGGTGGTGGCCCGGGCGCGGGCCAAGAAGAAGGCAAAGACGCCGCCAAGAGCCAAGAGCAAACCCACGGCACGCCGCAAGCCCAAAGCGAAGAGGCCCGCGAGGAGAAAGCCGGCCAAACGAAGCGGGCGATCGGCGCGAAGAGCCAGATCCGCTTGATCACGCTGGACGCCAGTCCTGCCGGCAGCGGCGCGGCCGGCGTGAGATTATGCCGGCTGAGGTTCCGGCGTGGGGCTCTGTGGTCCGCGCTGCCAAGTTTGAATCCGGACAACCGGCGCGACGGCGCCGACAGAAGTGGGCCGAGAGGGGTTCATTTGAGGCGCAACATGATCAGCTCCCCGGTGTGGGATGATAGAGTTGTCATCGCGATCCCGAACAGAGCGGGTGGACTCGAAGCACGGCTAAGACGGCCGGGTCACAGCGGTGCATCCTCCGTGAGCAGCACGGCCGTGTCGGCTAGGCAGGGCCGGGGAGTGAGCCGAATGTTTGTGAGACGCTGGCTGTCGTGGTTGGTGGCCTGGCTGGTGGTGGCGGCCGTTGTGTCGGTGGCCGGCGCTGCGTTTCCGCAGGTCGCTGACGAGGGGGCGGACGAAGGTCGGCATGCCCAGACACCGCTGAGCGAGATTGCCGGGGCCGCGGCGCCGCCGCCAGTGACGGACGTGCCGCTGGAGGAGGTGCCGAGCGTTCAGACGGCGGTCGAACAGGCCCGGGCGTGGATTGAAGACGGTCGATTCCAGGACGCGGTCGAAGCGTTGAGCGGCGCGTTGGAGGAAACTGGTGGGGATCGGTACGAAGTGCATTACCTGCTGGCGCTGGCGAAGACGCGGCTCGGGCAATTCGACGCCGCCCGGGTCTCGGCCGAGGCCGCGGCGCGCCTGGGGCACGGCGACGCGAACGTCCACTATTTGCTGGGGCAGATCTATCGCGGGCATGGGGAGACGGAGGCGGCCATCGCGCATTATCGCTCCGCCACGCTCGCGGCTGAGCGCGAACTGAACAACCCCAAGGTGACGCGCGCCTGGTACTCGCTGGGGCAGTTGTTGGAACAGGGCGGCTACGACCTGGCGGCAGCGGAGGCCTATGCGCAGTTCGACACGGCGCTGTGGCAGACCCACCCCGAACAGCGCAATGCGCCGGATTTTGCCGCGCTGCTTGCCCAGCGCCCGTACGGGATGGTCCCGCAGCGGTGGGAGATGCTGGTGCGGCTGGGTCGTGAGCGGGCGGGGCTGCGTGTGGCCGAGTGGGCCCACGCGATCTGGCCCGACGACTTGTCCATGGACCGGTTGTATTCCCGGGCGCTGCTCTCTGCGGGGGAGGCCGAACGCGCGTTCACGTTCTGCCGCGAGCGGTTAGACGATCGCCAGGCGGCCGAGGCTTTGCTGCCGATCGCGGTGAACGCGGCCCGCGCCGCCAACCGGTTGCACAGTTGGCTGGACGAGGTTGTGAGCGGGATCGCGGAAGGACAGGGACTCGAGCAAGCCCGCACGCTGACGAAGATTCTTCAAGACGCTGGTGAATTCGCCGAGGCGGTTTGCGTCGGGCAGGCGCTGCTGTCGCAACGACCCGCAGACGAGGAGACTACCTGGGAGGTTGCCGGGGCTCAGCAGGTGCTCGGTGACCTGCGCGCTGCGCTGGAAACGCTGATCGCGTTCGTGCGCAGCAGCCCGGATCTGGCCGAATTGCCCGGGCCACGCCTGGCCCAGTGGAAGGGCTGGTTCGAGTCCGTCATGAACGTTGCTGAGCTGGTGAAAGAGCTGCGCGCCCGGCCGGACGCGGATTTCGCGACCGATTTCGTCCTGGGGGTCAGCGCACTGGCGGCCGACCAGCCGGAGCTGGCCGACGAGTTGTTGCAGGCCTGCGTAGTGTCGCGGCCGGATTTCACGCCCGCCTACGTGGTGCAGGGCGAGATGCTGCTGGCGAACTACCAGTGGGATGCCGCCAAGCAGTTTGCCGAAACGGTCCTCGAGGAACGTGCCGAGCTAGTCGCCGCGCTGTACCTGCTCGGGCAGGCCCACGAGGGCCTCGACGAGAACGAACAAGCCGAACGGGCCTACAAGCAGGCGATCAAGCTGCGGCCGCAGGAACCGACATACTCGCTCGCACTGGCCCAGCACTACCTGCGGCTCGGCAACCTGCGCGGCGCGCAGCGCTACTTCCAGCAGGCCCTCACGGAGGAGCCCGGCAGCGGGCAGGCCCTGGAAGGGCTGATCGACTGTTACCTGCGCAGCGGAAAGATCGAAATCGCGCGCTCGCAGCTCGAGCGCCTCGACCGGGACGCGGTGCCGGCCGACACCCTACGCCGCGTCGACACGCTGATGCGGTTCGTATCGGATCCGTTCGGGGCGGAGCACCTGGCGGAGTTGGAATTGCAGTTCGAGCGCTATCCCGACGACATCGCCACGACGCGGCTGCTGGCGGGTGGGTTGTATTACCGCGGCCGGCTCGAAGAGACCCGCGCGGTGATCGAGCAGGTACGCGGCAAGCACCCGGATGATTACCACCTGACAATCCTGCTGGCCAACATCCACGCGCTGCGAGGCGAGTTCGACGCGGCGGTTGCCTTGCTGAACACGTTACTCAAGCGTTTTCCCAATCGCTTGGCGGTCTTGCAGCCGCTGGCGCTTGCCGAACTCAACGACTTTCGCCTGGAGGAGGGTCGGGCGCGGGTGCGTCGCCTGATCGAGCTGGATGCCGACGAGGCCGACCGCTATCGCGGGGAGCTGCTCCGAACCTACACCGAGTTTGGCGAGTGTGACCAAGCGCTCGGCCTGATCGAGGGCTGGCGCCAAGCGGAATCGGACAACGAGACTTTGGCCTATCGGCAGATCGAGGTTCTGATCGATTGCGAACATTACGACGAAGCGCTCGCGTTGGTCACGCAACGCCTCGACGAGCAGCCGGGCGATCGGTCGCGAGTTGCCGACTTCGTCAAGTACGGGAAGGGAGCCCAGCGCTACGCACCGGTCGCCGACCGTCTTCGCGAATGGCTGGAGGACAACCCGCACAACGCCGCATTAACCGAGGAGCTCATCGACGTACTGCTTCTGGGCGAGCGTCCGGACGAGGCGCTCACACTCGCCCGCGAGTTCGAGGGGACGTACGCAGAAAGCTTGGAACGCCGGATCTGGCTGGGCCGCTGCGCGGCTGCCAGGGGCGAGATCGACGCCGCGGTCACGGAGTTCGAAGCCCTGTTGGCGGAGCGCGCCGTCGACGACGAGGTGCGCCAGGAGGCGCGCTGGCAGATTTTCATCACGCTTCATGACGCGGGGCGCTACGACGCGCTGCTCGCGCGCTGCGAGCAGTGGTTGCAGCGTGCGGAAGGGGGGGACCGCGGGCTGGCTCATGAAGCGTTGCAGTACAAGCGCCTGGCGCTGCAAGGGGCCGGACGCGATCGGGAATGTGCCCGGGTGATGGAAACCTTGCTGGAGTACCGCCCGGACGACGTGGGGATCTTTAACGACCTTGGCTACACCTGGGCTGACCAGGGAGTCAACCTTGAGCGGGCCGCGACCATGATTCGGGTCGCGGTCGCCGCTGAACCCTGGAACGCCGCCTTCCTGGACAGCCTCGGCTGGGTGTACTACAAGGCGGGTGACTTCAGCAACGCGCGGAAGTATCTCGCGCGGGCCGCACGGTTGCGTGACGGGCAGGACCTGGTGGTTTACGATCATCTGGCGGACGCGGGTTATCGCCTGGGTGACCGTGAGGCCGCTCGCGAGTACTGGAACCAGGCTGTCTCGCTGCTGGAGACCGAGTTGTCGGAACGCGAGCAGGCGCGGCTGACGGACCGGCTGGCGGGGGTGCGGGCGAAGTTGGCGGCGCTGGAACGCTCCGAGACGCCGGCGGTGGCACCAACCGCGGCGGAGCAGCATAAAGACCAGAGCGAAGAATAGGGTTGTGAAGAGGAAGCCTCTCGATATTGCCAGGCAGGTTGTTGCCGACGAAGCGGACGCGCTCTGCCGGCTCGCCGAGGCACTTGACGGCGGGTTCGACGCGCTGCTGGAGACGATGCTTCCGGCCACGCAGATCGTCGTCAGCGGGCTGGGCAAGAGTGGCAACATCGCCCAGAAGATCGCCGCCTCACTGACCAGCACCGGCACGCCGGCCGTGTACATGCACCCGGTCGAGGCGCTGCACGGCGACCTGGGGATCGTGACCGAGCGCCACTGCCTGATCGCTCTGTCGCGTAGCGGCAACACCGCGGAGATGCTGCGTTTCGTCGAGCACTTTCGACGGCTCGGAGGGCCGGTGATCGGGATCACGCAGGGGCGGGAATCGCGATTGGCGGAGCTGAGCCGGCACGTGCTCCTGCTGCCGGAAGTGCCCGAGGCCGGGCCGCTGAACCTGGCCCCGACCACCAGTTGCGTCTTGATGCTCGCGGTGGGGGATGCGCTCGCGATGGCGTTGCTTCACGCCCGTGGTTTCGAGGCCAAGGACTTTGCCCAGTATCACCCCGAGGGGGCGCTGGGACGTCGGCTGTTGCTCCGGGCCGAGGATCTGATGCATACGGGTGACGAGCTGCCGCTGGTCCGGGCCGACGATACGTTCGAGCACCTGCTGGTCGAGATGACTCGCAAGCAGCTTGGGCTGACGCTCATCCGCGAAGCGGACGGTAAGCTCCTGGGAACGTTCACGGATGGGGACCTGCGGCGAATCTTCTCTCGGGTGGCGAACCCGCGCGAGCTGGATGCGCGCGCGGTGCACGCACAGAGTCGCCGGTCGTCGTCGGCTCCGCCGGTACCGGTTTCGACGGTGCGCGGATCCGAGCTGGCCGTGGAGTGTCTCCAGATCATGCGCCGGAGCCAAATCACCAGCTTGGTGGTGGTGAACGAATCGGAGAAGCCGGTGGGTTTGCTGCGGCTGATGGATCTGTTGGAGGCGGGCTTGGCGTAAGCGTTCTCGATCAAGCTCACCTGTGCACCAGGGGCAGATGTTCCGGTATCGGGACGCCTGGCGTCTTCAAGGCGCCTGCGAAATCGGACTTTCACACTTCGGCAGCCGGGGGGTGGATTGCTCTTATGGCTTGTGGTGAAGGCGCTTACGGGGATTGAGGGCCTGGCCCGGCCAGTATTGTCTCACCGGTTGGATTCCACCGATACACCAGTACACAAATGGTCACGCGGGACTGCGCGCGCTGGGCGCGCGTGCGGGCTTGGAGCGCGCTATGGGCTCGAGCGCCAAGGCGAAAACAGAGCAGATTCGGGTGGTTGCTTCCGACGATCGGTTGCAGGCGTGGATCGAACTGCCCGGGAAGGCTCTGCCCGGTTTTTCGCCCCCCACCGAGAAAGACGTAATGGCAGCCCTGGACGAGCAGGCGATTGAGGTCACCGACCTGGTGCGCGAGCGCGTGGCGGAATACATCGGCATCATCGGTGGGCCCACGGAGAGCCAGGGCGCGGACGGGCCGCCGGAAATCCCCGAGCGTTTCGTGATTGCGGAGGGACAGCCGCCGGCGGATGCCAAGCACGGCGACTTTGAGTGGCATCGAGCGCTCGTTCGGGGCGTAAAGGATTGGGAAGCCGACGCGCGGGCGAACCACTATGCGGCGAATTCGATCCTGACGGTCGGGGCCGACACCGTGGTCGGACGGATCATCCGTCCGACGCCTAGTCATGACGGGCGGGACGTCTTCGGTAAGGAGGTGAGACCCAAGCGCAGCAAGGGCCTGCCGATGGAGTTGGGCGACGGGCTGGCGCTGGCGCCGGACGACCCGCTGCAAGTCGTGACGACTACCCCGGGGCGACTCATGCGCCAGGGCCAGAAGCTGCGGATGGACGAGGTCTTGGAGATCTCCGGCGACGTGGATTTCAGGTCGGGCAATGTTGACAGCGTCATTGATGTGCACATTCGCGGAGACATCAAGCCGAATTTCGTGGTGAAGACCGCCAAATCGCTGACCATCCAGGGGTCGGTCGAGGCCGCGAGACTGAACGTCGACGGAAATATCCAGGTGCGCGGCGGCCTGTTTGGGCAGGACTCCGGCTGTAACGTCAAGGCCGGTGGGGAGGTTACCGCAGCAATCTGCGACGG
>CAZDTB010000028.1:0-19396 GCA_964508075.1 uncultured Planctomycetales bacterium | reverse complement strand
CATCAACATGATCCGCAAGCGCGATTGGCGTCGGATGGGAGTCTCGGCCGGCTGCTGCGTTGTGGTGGTCTTACTCTCCACGCTGCCCGGTCCTTTCTGTGAAGAGCAATTGGACCTGGAGGCGGAGCTGTATCGCGGGCTGGGATGGAACCACTACCGCTCGGGCCGGCTCGATGAGGCCATCGCGCACACCTCCCACGCATTGCAGCTCGAGCCCGAATCCGCCACCGCCCACAACAACCTGGGATTGTTCCTGCGTCAGAAAGGAAGCCTCGAGCGGGCCGCCGCCCATTTCCTCGATGCCCTGCGCATCGAGCCGGACCACGCCAACGCGCACGCCAACCTGGGCGGGGTGTGTCTGATGCAGGGCCGATTCGGGCAGGCCGGCGTACACTTCTCCGAGGCCCTGCGCTTCGAACCCGACAACCCCAATACTCACGTGCTCCTGGCCAGTGTTCTCAGCCAGCAAGGCAGATACGACGAGGCCGCTTTGCATTACGACGTGGCGCAACAGCTCGACTCCAACCTCGCGCAGGCGCGTAAAGGCCTGGCGGCCATGCGGGCGCGCCTGGAGAGATTCGATCGGGCCATCAATGAGTATCGCCAAGCGCTCGAGCTGAACCCCGAGCGCACCAACGTACGCTTCCTGCTGGCATCGGCGCTCGGCCAAACGGGCGAGATCGAGGCGGCGATTGCGGAATACAACCACGTCCTCCGCAGCGATCCGAAACACAAACACGCCCAGCGGCAGCTTGACGCAGCTTCGGCCAGGCTCGCCGTCCGAACCGAGGCGCGCACAATCGTCGACACTCTTTGGCAACAATTGAACGAGGCCAGGCTGGTCGCCCAACGATTGCGCGAGGACGACGCGCTCAGCGCGCCGGTCCGTCGGGCAGCGCTTGACCTGGTCCTGCGCCGAACCGCCCGCGGCCCAGAAAAGCAGCCATGATTTACAGCATGGAATGACCGGCTACAGATCGATCCCACCGCAGTGAACCGGTGCTACGAACACGTGGTTCCGTAGACGGCCAGGAGAGCCGAGAGGTCGGAGAGGTCAACGTCACCGTCCCCGTCGAGATCGCCGTCTTCCGGAGCCGCGCCGGTCGCGCCGTAGTTGGCGAGCAGCGTGGCGAGATCTTCGAGGTTGATCACGCCGTCGCCATTGAGGTCCCCAGGGCAATCGGGCTCGCACTCGTCGGGGATCCCGTTGCCGTTCTCGTCCAGGCTGGTCCCTTCCTCGATATCAACGCTGTCGGTAATGGTGTTGTCGTTGCAGTCGACGAAGTGGTGCGCAAGGAAAGCGTTGACGCGACCATAGCCTCTGATGAAATAGGGTCCCAACTCGCGGTTCAGCCGATAGTAGCGGGCGGTGTAGAACAGGTGCTCACGCAGCTCGTCGACCGTCCAGTCCGGGTGGGCTTGCAAGAGACACGCCACGGCGCCGGCGACAATCGGTGTCGAGGCGGACGTGCCGCTGATCGCAACGTATCGGTCCGGCTCGACCGGGGAAACGGTGCGCGTATCGACGCCCATCGCCATCACCTCCGGTTTGACGCGACCGTCGGCAGTCGGACCGTCGGAAGTGAACTCGGCATGTCCACCGGCGTGCCCGTACAAGGCCCCCACGGTGATCACCTGAAAGGCATCCGCGGGCGCGATCAGGTGTGACGTGGTCGGGTCGAGATCGTTGCCCTCATTGCCGGCGGCGGTGCAGACCGGCATGCCGTTGGCGGTGGCGATGTTGACCGCGACGGTCGTGACCGCGGTCTGACCGTCGAGATCATCCTGGGTGTACCAATCGATGTAGCCCAACGAGCTGGTGACCACGTCGGCCCCGTGCATCTCGGCGAACTCGAGGCCGGCAACATAGTTGTCTTCTTCCGCAGGATACTCGGCGGTGGTGTCCTCGGTCTTGCAGAGAATGAACGAGGCGTCGTAGGCGGCACCGACGAATGAGCCGGGCTTGTACCCGCCGACGATGCCAAGAATGCACGTCCCGTGGTTGTGCTGGGCGCCGGGGTCTCCGGGCTCGATGCCGGCGTCGGGGTCGTTGTCGATGAAATCCCATTCGGCCACAACCTGCACCGGATGGCCTGGTTGGTTGAAGGCCTCATGGCTGCGATCGAATCCGGTGTCGAGAATCGCGACCACGATCCCGTCGCCGGTGTAGCCGAGCTCGTGCACGTCGATGATGTGGACGTGTTCAAGCTGGTATGCACCCACGCCGTAATCGAGCCCCCCGCGCGGATTCGCGCCGCCTGCCGCTGGAGCGGGGATCTCGGCCGCGACGGGCTCGCCGAAGAGATCGTCCTTGCGGGCGCCGAGCACGCGCTCGATTCGGCGGACGAACGGCAGCTCGGCAATTGCTTCGATCTGTGGCCTGGTGGCCCACACGCTGATCGCGTTGAGCCAGCGGCTGGTGATGTGATGCACCGCGCCAGTGGCCGTGACGGCGTCCACGTACGACGTCACGATCAGCAAGTCGTGTGCGTCGAACAAGCCCGGCGCGGTTCGGCGCAAGCGGCGGCGCTGCACTGCGTCCGGGTCGTAGCCACGCTCGACCGCCGCCAAGGCCGCGGCGTGTGCCTCCGGCGTGCGCCAGCCCTTGTCCGTGAAGAATACCCAGACCTTGAGCGGGGTCACCGATTGGGCCCACGCTTGACGCACAGTGGCTCCGATCTTGTCACCCGCAACTTCGGCCGACTGCTCGGCCAAAGGCATGGCGCCGCCGAGAACAGCGAGTGCGACGCCGGCCACAATCAGAACAGGGATAGACGAACGGCTCCGGCGTGATTGCATTGCGTAACTCCCTCCAGCAGCGCCCGGCCACCGCGCATGCTGCTCCGAGCACAGAACCCATTAATTATACGCGAACTGCGGCGGCTTTGCGACGCGAAGATGCCGCTTACGCTGGATGCGTACGGGCGGCGACTTGGGCTCCACGTTGGCAACCGCTATACTGGGATCTGCCAAGACGTCCTGTTAGGGGCACCGAGGAGCTTGCGATGGATAAGGCGGCACTTGATTGGCCGAATCTGGATTTCGGATATCGAAAGACTGACGCGAACATTCGTTACACCTGGAAGGACGGCGTGTGGGGCAAGGGTATTCTGACTGAAGATGAGACCATCCCGCTGCACATGGCCGCGACCTGCCTGCACTACGGGCAAGAATGTTTCGAGGGGCTCAAGGCCTTCGAGACCAAGAGCGGAGACGCGGTCGCATTTCGCATCGATGAGAACGCCAAGCGCTTTGCGCGCTCGTGCCAGAAGATCATGATGGAGCCGGTGCCGGAGGATATGTTCATCGACGCAGTCTTTCGCGTGGTCAACGCCAACCGGCGCTTCCTTCCCCCTTACGGCACGGGCGCCAGCCTCTACATCCGCCCCCTAATGATCGGGACCGGGCCGCAGGTGGGCGTCAAGCCCGCCGGTGAATACATGTTCATGGTATTCGTCACCCCGGTCGGTCCGTATTTCAAGACCGGTTTCAAACCCGTCGATCTGGTGGTGGAGGAAGAAGTCGACCGGGCAGCCCCGCAAGGGGTGGGCGATGTCAAGGTGGGCGGGAACTACGCCGCGGGACTGCGGGCCAGCATGGCCGCCCGCGCCAAGGGTTTTACCGAAGTGCTCTACCTCGATGCCAAGCACAAACGCTACGTGGACGAATCGGGACCCGCAAACTTCTACGGGATCACGCCGGACAACCAGTACGTCACACCGGACAGCGAGTCGATCCTCCCTTCAATCACGAACAAGTCGATTATCACGCTGGCCGAGGAGCTGGGCCTGCGCCCGCAACGCCGGGAGGTGGACGTCGAAGAAATCTTCGAGTTCAAGGAGGCCGGTTGCTGCGGGACCGCCGCCGTGATCACCCCGGTCGGTTCAATCACCTATCGCGATCGCAAAGTGGTGTACTCGAAGGACGGCGAGGCGGGCAAATATTCCATCGAGCTGTACGAGAAGCTGACCGCGATCCAGGTCGGCGACGAGCCGGACACTTACGACTGGGTTCGTCGGATTCCCGAAGACTAAAAGGGCCTAACACAACTAGGGTGGCACCGGCGTCCCGCCGGTGACGACACGGGCGAGACGCCCGTGCCACCCGGTTTTGATAGGCGCTCTAACAGCGCCGGGCAAGACTGAGCTTCGAGCCATGGGCGTTGGTCTGCGCGGACCCGCGTGGGCTTCAGGCCCGCGCCTCTCTCTGTCTTGTGGCAGCCTCGGAAGCTCTGGTCGTGTGGGAAAAGTTCACCGGCTGGTTTCGGTCAGGGCATGGCGAATTTCATCGAGGAGCTGTTCGACCTTGAAGGGCTTGAACAACACGCCGGCGAGACCCTCCTTGCCGGCCCGAACGATCGCGTGGTTGGGGTCATAGCCGAAGCCGGTGATCAGAATGACCGGACAGTTTTCGTTGGCTTCGCGGGCGGCGGCGAAGACCTCGTAGCCGTTGCGGCCGGGCATCTTGATATCCGACAGCACCAGGTCGAAGTGCTGGGCGCGGATCATGGCGATGGCCTCGTTCCCGTCGCGGGCCACCACCGCCAGCGCCCCGCTTTTGGCCAACACTTCAGCGATCGTCTCGCGGATGATGTCTTCGTCGTCGGCGACTAGGATGCGTCGGTCGACAAGCACCTCGTCCCGCGCTTCCGCTTCGCGGCCCAGGCCGATGACGCCAGCGGGTTCGGTCACCGCGTGAACCGCCCGCTTAATGGTGTCGACGTCGTCGATGATGGCCTTCAGACGGGCTCGAAGCTGTTCGTCGCCGGCGTAGTCTTCCATCAGATTCGTGACGTCGGCGACGATTTCGTTCAGCGGCGCGGCTAGCTCCGCATCAACGTCGGCCGCGAGCTGGCCAGTGGTCGCGTGACGCTCGACTGCCAGCAGCTCCAGCGTGTGCAACGCGACGGCGACGTGCCGGGCGAGGATCTCGGCGAATTGGCGGTCGGCGTCGCCGAACGCCGCCAGCTCCACCGATTCAATATTGAGGACCCCGATGACTTCGTCGCGCAAGAGCAACGGGACGGTCAGGCACGAACGCGCGTTGTGCAAGCCAGGCAGGTAATGCGGATCCTTGGACGTGTCGGGAGAGATATACGGCCGACCGGTGGCGGCGACGTAACCCGAGATGCCGTTGCCTTCGGTCGACGCGTAGACCGAGGTAGCCTTGGCCTCTTCGGTCAGCCCGGTGGCCAGGATGGTATCGAGACGGTTGGTCTGCTTGTCGAGGATGCGGACGGCGAAGTTGTCGAAGTGCAACAGATCGCGACAGCAGGCGACAATCCCGTCTTCCAGGGCTTGCAGTCGATCGCCCACGTCCATCTGTGACAACGCCTCGGTGTCGAGGCTGACCAGCTCGCGGCCGGCGGCGTCGATCGCGTCGATCTTCTTCTGGAGGCGCTTGGTCTCGGTCAGGTCCCAGGCCAACACGACCATCTGCTCAACCTCACCCTCCGTGCCAACGCGGCCCGAGACCGTGAGATCGAAGTAATACTCCTGGTCGACTTCCACCATCTCACGACGGACGCAAGCCGGATCCGAACGGACCGCTTCGGCCGCGTAGCGCCGACAGAGGTCCACACACGCGGCGCGGATCGCGTCGATAACCTTGGCGGGATATGACTTCAGCTTGGAGTTGGCCCAGACCAGCTCGCCGCTGTGACTCACCACGCAGGCGCCCTGGCCAATCTCTTCCAGGAAGTTCTCGGTGCGTAGATGGCCCACGCAGCGCGCCAGTGGGACGAGCTGTGTCGCCGGGCTGATCACCAGATCACAACCGTGGGTTCGCAGGGCTTCGAGCGCCTCCTCCGGCGTCTCGGCCACGCGGATGCCGGCCAGCCCACGCAGGGCCTCGAGCAAATCGGGATCCTGCGCATGCGGTCCCGCCAAAATGAGATAGCGGCGTCTTTGACCCGATGGTGTCTGTGAGGCCATGCAGCAGCAACCCTTGCGTTTAACAAGCGGCGTCGGTGACCAATGACGCGAACGCCAGCCGCGCGTCATCTCGGCGCCCAAGATATGCCGGGCGAGTATAACACGCTGCCCACAGATGCCTAGCGGCTGGTCGGGCAAGCCCTCAAATCGCCGGTCTAGCGTGATCGACGCAGCTTGGCCCGCCGGGCCGCTTCCAGTCGCTCCCGCTCGCCCGGAGTGAGCGCGTCGATGCCCTCGCGGCTGATCTTGGCAAGGAGGTCGTCGATGGCAGCATCCTCGGGGCCGGGTTGCGGCCGATCGGAACGCGGCTCAGGGCGGCCGGTTTCGCTTCGTCGCGGCGCGTCAGCCGGTACCCGCGTGCCGCGAATCCCGCGAACCAGATTCGCCGCGGGGCACGCGAGGCTTCCCGCGGCGGCGGCGATCAGCCAGCCCGTGGCGCCTTCCCGTCCGACAAGGAAGACCAGCCCGGCCACGATCGCGGCCCCGAGCGCAGCCACCTTGGCGATCGTCATCAGCTTCCCGAAGACCGACACCATCTCGTCGCGCAGCGTCCGCCAGGCCGCTAGAGCCCAAGCCGCCAGTGCCCCGGCCGGCATGTCCAGCGCGTATCCCGCGTGCGCGGCCGAAAGCTGCGCAAAGCCGAGAAAGACGATCCCGGCGATCAGCGTCCCGACCACGTATGTCCCCAAGAGCCACGCCACGCCGAAACGCGCTTCGATGCGTCCGCCGAGCGTCCAGATGGCGTAAATGACGAAGATCAATGTCAGCAACGAGAGGTTACCGAATGGGTGCAGCAAGACCGCCGCCGGGTGCAAGGCATCGCCGCGCAGGACGAACAGCACGATTGCCTGCTCGCCCGCCTCGTGCCGGACGACGTGCACCATGATAAAACCGATCACGTGCAGCACGATCAGGATCAGCACGCCGCGCGATGGGAGCCGAGAGCCCCAGTCCCTGCCGCCGCCTGCACCACTGCCGTAGGTTTTGCTGTAATCGCGGTCCCAGACACCCATTCGTCGCCTGTACCTCTCCGCGGTTGCTCGCTTCTCCCCGGGCTCTCACGCCCAATCGTCGTGCGGCGCTGCCTATTCTAGCAACCGCAGCCGTTTTTTCGCAGGCCGCTGCGCTTTAGTATTCCGGTTTGGCAGGCGCCGAAGTTCGTCAACCCGCCAGAGGAGCGCATCGTGCCCGCATCCGATCTGCAATCGTTCGTCGCCGAGCTGGAGCAGCGCGGCTGGCTCAAACACGTTGCCGTCGAGGTCGATCCGGAACTGGAGATCACCGAGATCACGGATCGCGTCACGAAGGCCGGCGGCCCGGCGCTGCTGTTCGAGAACGTCAAGGGCCACCGCTGGCCGCTGCTGATCAACACCTTCGGCACGAAGGAGCGCACGTGCCTGGCGCTGGGCTGCGAGGATTTCGAGCAGGTCGCCGCCCGGGTGGAGGCGGTGGTCAAGCCGGAGATGCCGACCACGCTGATGCAGAAGCTCAAGAGGCTGCCCGAGCTGGCCCAGCTCGGCAACCTGCCGCCAAAGATTGTCAAGCGCGGCGTCTGCCAGGAGGTCGTGCACACCGACGACGCCGACGTGACCAGCCTGCCCGCGCTCAAGTGCTGGCCGCAGGACGGCGGACGGTTCATCACGCTTGCCGGCGTGTATACCAAGGATCCTGAAACGCGCGAGCGCAACGTCGGCATGTACCGCGTGCAGATTTTCGAGCCGAAGCTCTGCGCTATGCACTGGCACATGCACCACGACGGTGCCCGGCACTTCCGCAAGTACAAAGCCCGTAGTGAGAGGATGCCGGTCGCAATCGCGCTCGGCGGACCGATCGTCATGCCCTACGCCGCCACCTGTCCTCTGCCGCCCGATGTCAGCGAAGTCCTGTTCGCGGGCTTCCTCAACGGCGGTGCGATCGAGCTGGTCCCCTGCGTCACGCAGCCGGAGATCGAGGTGCCGGCGACCGCCGAGATCGTCATCGAGGGTTACATCGATCCGAATGAAGAGCTGATCATGGAGGGTCCGTTCGGCGATCACACCGGGTTCTACTCACTGGCGGACTGGTACCCGCGTTTTCATGTCACCGCGATCACCCACCGCGAGAACCCGATCTACCCCGCCACCATCGTTGGCAAGCCGCCGCAGGAAGACTACTGGCTGGGCAAGGCGACCGAGCGGATCTTCCTGCCGCTGCTGAGGACGGTCGCTCCGGATGTGATCGACTACAACCTGCCGATGTTCGGCTGCTTCCACAACTGCGCGTTCGTAAAGATCAAGAAGGAATACCCGTATCAGGCCCGCCGCGTGATGAGCGCGCTATGGGGCGCCGGCCAGATGGCGTTCACCAAGATCCTCGTCGTGGTGGACGAGCACGTCGACGTGCACAACGAGCAGGACGTCCTCTTCCACCTGTGCGCCAACGTCGACCCGAAGCGCGACATCATGTTCACCGACGGCCCGCTCGACATTCTCGACCACGCGGCGCCGGTCTGCGGCGCCGGCAGCAAAATGGGCATCGACGCGACGCGAAAAATCGACGGCGAGGGCCAAATCCGAGAGTGGCCGGATGAGATTGAGATGTCGGCGGAGGTGCGCGAACTGGTAACGAATCGGTGGGGGGAGTATCGGCTGGGTTAGTCGTGTTCCCCACCGCTGAAGCGGCGGGCCACCCGGCCGGCAACCGCGGCGGACTGCCGGCGCGCAAAAGCTGCGCGGGGGGGGGAACCATCAATCACCGGCGAAACAGCGCTCTTCGCTCGACAACTCAACGCCGTACTCATAACCATTGACCGGCGTTGCCGATCGAGTATGTTGCCTACAGGAGGTTTTCACCCGCAATGGAATGCGACTCAGGCCGGCTGCTGGTCGTTGACGACGATTCCGAAAACCGCGAGACGCTGTTCGATCTGCTGAGCCCGCAAGGCTACACGGTCACGCTCGCTGAGGACGGTGAGCGGGCCCTCGAACTGGCCGACCAGGCCGAGTTCGACATCGTTCTGCTGGACATCTCGATGCCGGGGATCGACGGCTTCGAGGTGCTTCATCAACTACGGCGCTTCCAGGGCCGCAGCGAGCTGCCGGTCATCATGGTGACCGGGCTGGGCGAACGCGATCACGTGGTGCGGGCGTTGGAGAGCGGCGCGAACGACTACGTCACCAAGCCGCTGGATCTGCCCGTCGTGGTCGCCCGGCTGCGGACGCACCTGTCGCTGAAGCGCGCCTACGACCACATTGTCTCGCTGGAGCACGATCTGGAGTTGCAGAACGCCCAGCTCGAATGCACCAATAAGGAGCTGGAGAAGGCCTATCGGCAAATGAAGGGCGACCTGCGCTCCGCCGCCAATGTCCAGCACGCCCTGCTGCCGACCGTGCTGCCCGACATCCCCGGCGTGCGGTTCACCTGGGCGTTTCGACCTTGCGCCGACTTGGCGGGCGACAGCCTGAACGTGTTTCAGCTCGACGACGAGCACGTCGCGTTCTACCTGCTGGACGTGAGCGGGCATGGTGTCCGGGCGGCGTTGCTGTCCGTAACGCTGAGCCGCATTCTGACCCCGCTACCCGATCAACCCTCGCTGCTGCTGCGGCGGGCACACGCCAGCGACGAGCTGGAGCCCACCCCGCCGGCCATGGTCGCCGAAAAGCTCAACCGCCGCTTCCAGCTCGACTTCGATACCTGGCAGTACTTCACGCTGTTCTATGGCGTGCTGAACACGCGGACATACGAATTGCGATACGTTTCCGCGGGTCAGCCGGGACCGGTGTACGTGCCGCACGACGGTCCGCCGCGCAATCTGCATCAGCCGGTGCTTGCGATCGGGTGGGTATCCAATCCGGACTACCAGGAGCAGTGCTTGCAGTTGCGCCCGGGCGATCGGCTGCATCTTTACTCGGACGGGATCGACGAGGCGATGAACTCCCGCAAGGAGCTGTTCGGCGATGAGCGCGTGATGCGGACCGTTGTAGACGCCCGCTCCTTGACGCTCAAAGAAAGCGTGGCGCAGGTGCTTCAGGTTGCCGAGAGGTTCGCGGGGCGCCCGTTCGAGGATGACGTATCCGCCCTGGCGCTTGAAATCGAGGCGCGCACGCCGGTCGCGGATGCTTTGGGTAACACGTTCGATGCGATTGCGGCTGCGCCAGTCGGCGCCGGCAGCGCCCGGGAGCCGCTTGCGGGACGTATCTAGCGTCCCTCGTCGCCGACCCTGGCCTCCGGTCGTCAGCGGGCCGAGACGGCGACGATCAGGACATCGGCGCTCTTCGAGTCGATCTTCCAGCCACCCTGCAAGTGGAACTTGCCGCGATCCAACCCGACGGTGGTGTTGAGCAGCGGCTTGTCCTTTTCGCCTTCACGCTTGGTGACCTCGATCTTGAGCTTGACGCGGTTGCCCTTTCGCTCCAGGGGCGTGACCTGGGCCTTGAAGCCGGCGGTCAGATCGATCGAAAGCGCCTTTCCCTCACTGGTCTTGCTTTGCTTCTTCCATTCGAGCTTGAAGCCGGTGTAATTGAAGCGCTTCTTCAGGTCCTTAACGATCGGCTTCAGCTCGGGTGAGACCTCGTTGTTCGACTTGCTGGCGCGGATCGCCCAGGCCGAGACGTCGTACGATTGTCCTTTCTTGTCATCGCCGGCGGCCAGCGCGTTTGCGAAAACAGCGCAGACGACCGCGGCCAGGATCGGCGCGCTTCGACCAGTCACGATGGCAGACATTGCTAGGCTCCTCCCTGCGATTCGTCTTCCTCGAAAACCCAGATGACGGCGCTGCCGTCGTCGTCGGAGTAGGCGACAAAGGCCGAGTCCCCGCCGAAGATCTCGAGCTCGTGAACGACAACACTGCCCGAAAGTTGCAGCTCCCACGCGGGCTCCGTCCGCAAGGGCGCCACCCGCCACAGAATCATCAGCAGCAGGCACGCCGCTGCCGCCGCCAGCGGTTGCCAGAGTCGGATCGTTCGTCCGATCGCTCGCGCCGTTGATTCACGCGTCGGTGCAGCGGAATCGACCCGCTGCCAGATTCTGTTCCAATCGGCGTTTGTCGGCATTGAAGCGATCGCGCTCAAACGCGGGTCGGCTGCGGGCACGACGTCCGCCAGGCGCTCCTCCGCGGCAGGCGTCGCGTTCAGATGCACTTCGAGCGCGGCAACCTGCTCGGGCGTCAGGCCATGCAGTCGGCCGGCGGCCACCTGTTCGAGCAGTTCGTCGAAGTTGTCACGTGACGTCGTCATTTCTCATCCACTGTCGCGCCGCGTGGTGCGAGGTCCTCCAGCAACTGATGCAATCGCCGCCGGGCGTGGTACAGCCGGCTCATCACCGTGCCGACCGGGATGTCCACGGCCTCGGCGATCTGCCCATACGTCATCTCGCCGGTCGCGTACAACGCGAACACCGCCCGTTGCTCCGGCGGGAGCGACTCGACGGCCCGCTGAAGCCGGTCGGCCAACTCGCGGCGCTCCAGGTCGGCGCCGGGCTGATCGGTGCGGTTGCTCCCAGGCGGTTCGAGTCGCGGCTCATCATCGCCGGCGTCGAGCGGCACGGCCAACCGCACTTTCCGGGCTCGCAGCAGATCCAGCGCCCGGTTGGTGACGATCCGTAGGAACCAGGTCTTGAACCCGGCGGCCCGCTGAAACTCACCCAGGCCCTCGAACGCCTTGATGAAGCTGTCCTGAACGACGTCGAGGGCGTCCTCGTGGCGTCCAGTGATCCGCAGAGCCACGCGATAGGCCCCCTCGCGGTGTCGCTCGAACAGCTCCCGCCGAGCGTCCGGCCCGCCACGGGCGGCTTGCTCGACCAGATGCAATTCCAGGTTTTCGACGTTTGACCGGTCCATGCTATTCAACAAAAAAACCAGAAATCTTGGTTTGCGGAGAATACCGGCTTTTCCCGCCGATTTCCGCCCCCGGGTCTGAATACTTCCGCCCCACCCCCCGTCAATCCGCCTGTGAGAAGCACGAGATCGACGGCCACGAACGGCCGTCCCAACGCGAGGAGATGAACCATGAAACGCTTGTTCACGCTCATGACCGGACTGGCACTGTGCTCCGGGCCGCTGGCGCTCGGCGGCGAGGCCACCGCAATCTCGATCGCAACCAACGGCGGGCGGGCGTCTTCGACGGCAACGGCGCTGGGAAACTCGCGCTCGACGGCGATTTCCGGCGCAACGCGCGGCGGTGAGGCCATCGCCAACAGCCGCGCCAACGGGCGCGGATACGGCTACGCCGACAGCCGCGCCGTCGCGGTCGCCGACCGCGGTTTGGCGATCAGCAACTCGAACGCCGACGCCCTTGGGCTTTACGGCGGCAGCGCCTTCGCCGATAGCGAGAGCATCGCCGCCACGATCGGCGGCGTCGCGATCAGCAACAGCGACGCGATCGCGGACGGGGTCTTTTACGGCCACGCCACCAGCCGGTCATACTCGACCGCACTGAGCGAGTTCGGGTTCGCGACCAGCGACAGCCAGGCCGTCAGCCGCGGGCGTTTCGCGGGGCAAGCCACCAGTGTCAGCGATTCGTTCGCGGACACGCGCTTCGGCCGGGCCGACAGCCAGGTGCGGGTGGTCAGCGGCGCGGACTTTCACGCTCAGGCGTACTCGAACGGTGTCGGCATGAGCATCAGCGGCCCGCTACGGCAGAGCAGTGCCAAGGTGCAGGCGGTCAGCCGGGCCGACCGATTCGGCCGCGCCGACTCGCACGCCACGAAGATCACGATTCGTCGCTAGATGTAGGACCGGTTTGCAGCCGGTCAAGCGAGGCGCCGGGCTTTCGGGCCCGGCGCCTTGAGGAAATGTAGCGGCCGGGCCCCGTACCGGCCGTCGATCAGGAAAGAACGCTCGACACAAGGAGTACCAGCCATGAAACGCAACGCGATACTAACCGCAGCCGTCGCAATGATGACTTTGGCCACGGCCGGCGCGTTCGCCTCCGACGCCGAGACTTCCGCGACCGCCGGCAGCAACCGCTATCAGCCCAACGGCACGGCGCAGGCGACGGCGCACTACGCAGGCGACCTCGGCTTCGCCCGCACCAACACGCAGAGCGGGTCGATCAACCTGGCGCGCGGCATCGCCGTCGGCGTGGACCGGAGCGGTCTGTCGCTCTCCGTCAGCAACGCCATCGCGCCGCAAAACGGTCCGGGTGTTGCCGTCAGCTTCAACCTGAGCATTGACAGAGACGGTCGCGTCTCCCGCAGTCGCGGCATGACCGTCGCCGACGGCCCGATTCTCCGCTCGGCCACGGTCGGCGGTCGTGTGAGCACTGGCCTTGACGGTCGTGCCGCCACCGCGTTCGCGTCGGGCAAGACGGATCGCTTCGGTCGCGTATCTGCCAAGACTCATGCGGAGCAATATCGACCGCGGCACACGGTCGCACAACTCTCGGCACCATCCGAAAAGATCCGGTACCGACTGTATCGCAAATGAGGGCCTGGCAGGTGCACGGGTGCCCCATCTCTCGCGCGGCGAGGGGTGGGGCATCCCCGCCAAACGCCCACCTCGACGCTAGACTCCATCCGGCAGCCAAAGCCCTTCCGCGTTGGCGATCTGGGAGAGCCGGTCCTGGACATTGACGGCGACCTCGTACGGCAGATCGGTGATCTGGGCGCCGCTGAGAAACCGCGAGCCGGCCGTGTCGATGCCAAGCTTCGCCAGCCCGAGCCGTCGTTGGAACGGACTCTGCCCCAGCGAGACAGACTGGATCTTTCCCTGCGGGACAATCCAGATCTTCCGCGTCCAAACGCCCGCGCGCGCCAGAACGAACATGCCGAGCTCGGCGTAGGCCAGTGCGCGATAGCGCGCCCAGGCCCAGCACGCAGACAGGCCGAGGGCCACGGGAATCCCCCATAGAAGGGTCAATCCGAAGCGTGGTCCGCCGCGGGCCGGTGCCGCGGCTTGATCCACCAGCATCAGCAGGCCAACCAGACCCAGGAGTCCAAAGACGCTGCGAAAGAAACCGCGCCGGATGGTGAGGCGGCTGACCGATTTCCATTGAACCTGGTCGAGATCGAAGTCGGGAAACGCCAGACGACAGAAGCGGGCAATGTCCCGTCGTCTGACCAGCGGGCCCAGCGGCGTGACGCCGCCGCTCTCTTTGTCGCCGGCCGAGCCGGCGGTCTCGGCGTAGACCGTGAAGAACCCCCACAACCGACGCAGAATCGGCGCCTCCAGCCGAAGCACTTGCACGCGATTGATCGGCACGACGGTCATGACCTGCGTGAAGAGGCCATAGCGACGGCGAAGACGGTCATCGCGCCGGCGGAGCGTGAACCCGTAATAACCCACCACGGTCAGCACAATCGAGACGATCCAGCCCGCCAGAATCAGCAGTGCGATACCGACGACCGCGACGAGAACGGCGGTATGCAGGCCGGCACCCAGCAGCGCTTCAACATACTCCTTAATCTGCTCCTCGACCGGACCCCAGAGCTTCTTCGCAATGTCGTAGAACGTGTAGTACGCGCCGGCGAGCGCGGCGACGATCACGCCAGCGCGGTTCTCGGTCGCCCCCACGATCAACAGATCCTTGAGCGTGGTGGTCCAGACTTCCTCGGCTTCGACCGCGGCGTCGGGCCCCTCCGCCTCGCCGTGTTTGCGACGGAGCAATTCGTGCCTCAGCTCGTCCGCGTCTTTGACGCTGAGAACGGAGAGCTCAGCCTCGGTCTGGCCGGCGACGGCTGTTTCGATCTTGACGTCGACGACGCCCAGCCAGCGGTGGAGCACATTCCGCTTGAAGTTGATGTTCTGAATTCGCTCGACCGGTATCGTACGAACCTGGCGCTGGAAGATTCCCGAGCGGATGACCAGGCGATCGCCATCGAAACCGTAGCGCAGCGAGATGTAGCGCGTCAGGGTTAGCCCGCCGCTCAGACCGACGATGATCGCGATGAAGTACTCGAACCAATCGCCCTCCCCGCCGCCGACCAAACGCATCACCAGCGCGATGACAATCAGATAGATCATCGAGCCGAGCTTGCGGATGATCCCGACGAAGACGGTGGCGGGATGGAGCCGGCGGAGTTGCGGCGCGTCGGCGGCAGGCGCTGGTTCGCTACCCATCGGCCCGTTCCGTGGCCAACAGCGTCTCGCGAAGGGCCTCCGCGTCTTCGGGCAACAGCCCGGGAATTGTACCGACCGCGGAGGCGGTCCCGGCGGTGTACAGGCTCAGCTTCACCATGCCGAAAGCGCGGTCGATCGGTCCGGACTCGATGTCCACATGCTGGATGCGCAAGCGCGGGATGCAACTGCGCGTTCGCCAGAGCATCCCGTAATGCAGCAACACGTCGTGCGGACGAATGGCATAACGCCAGCTCTGGTAACGCCAGAAGGCTGTCACAAACGCCTTAACGACAAAGACCACCAGCACGCCGACGGTGAGGGCATAGTCCGGCAGCGGCCAGCTTTCCTTGCCAACCCACCAGAAGTGCTCGACCACGCCGACGATCAGCACCACGAACCCGGCGGTCAGCAAACCGGCGAGAATCCAGACTTTGCGCAGGGCCGGGTGGAGCTGACGGAGCTGGGCCTGCTGCGCCGCTTCGTGCGCCGGCGGGAACATAGCCGCACGGTCCAGCCCGGCGGGCGGAGTCTCTTCCAGAGGTGGTGAAGGATCATCAGCCATCGACCGCGATCGTAGATAGGGCTTATGCAACGGTCAATGCAACCGAATTGCGGAAACAGTCCGAACGGGCGCGCGGTCCATAGTAATGCGGGCGGGTTCGCCTACAGCGAACCCGCCCGTGTCATGTACCCTTGTAAAGCAGCGGCGGGCTATGGTTGAGCCGCCGTGAGGTCGCGTTCGAGCTGCTCCAACTGGGCCTGCAGTCGCTCGATCCGCTGCTGCAAACGCTCCAGATTCTGGGCAGCGCCTTCATCGAAGCACGATCCGTCACGCCGCTGCTGACGCAGAGGGTTCAAGGCGCGACCCGCGTCGCGACCGCCTCGCATGCCTTGCTGCCGGCCCATGCGGCGCTGCCCGACGTTCCACTGGGGTGCGAACTGGCGACCTTGTCCTTGTCCGGCGTTCCACGCCGGGCCGGACTGACCACGTCGCCCTTGGGGGGCGAACTGGCGCATGCGTTGACCTTTGCGAGATCCGTCGCAAATGCCCGAACCGCGTCCCATCCCGAATCCACTGCCACGACCAAACTGGGCACCCGGGCCGAACTGCTGACCACCGCGCCCAGGCCTCATGCCGCGCATCGCGGGGCCCATCTGCTGCCGGCCGAACGCGCCTTTGCCACCGCCACCGCGCCCCATCGCCGCGCCGCGCCCCGCACGTCCGCCGCGCTGTCCCTGCACGCCCCAACCCTGGCGCGCGCCGGCAAAGGCACGTTGACGATCAGCCATCGGACCGGACCAACCCTGCTGGCCGAGTCCGGCTCCGTGGCCACGCCCACCCGGGCCCATCCGACGCCCAAACGCCTGCTGGTCGTCCGGACCCGGCGCCCAGGGCGGACCGAGCCCGGGCGGCATGCCCTGATTCGGGCAATCCCAGGGCAACGCCGCGGCCTGGTCCGGCGCGGGTGGCGCGGGCGGACCCGGCTGCTGCGCCTCAGCCACTGAAGTAAGAAACATGCCGATTGCAGCGATCAACATCATGTTGCTCAGCGTTCTCATGGTTCTTCCTCCGCTTGCCGGATCGGTCTCCGTCCTGGAAACGCCCCCGGTCAAGCATGTTTCCAACTCGCCTCGTTATGGAGAACGCACTCGCCGTCGCTTTATTCGCACCGGGCCGTCTGATCCACGTATACTCCTCCATGAAGCGGATTTACTGCGGGTTGTGGGGCCTGCCTGCGCTGCCTACCATGACGCAGCCGATTGTGGAGCAACGTCTATGTCGAAATCGAAAGTCGCCGTGCTGCGCACCTCGCCCGCGACCGTCCTGCGTGATTATCACGAGCTGATGAACCTGGCCGGATACCAGGACATCGTCGCCAAAGACGCGGATACGGCGCTCAAGATCAACATCTCGTGGCACTTTTTCTTCCCCGGCAGCAGCACCACGCCGTGGCAGCTCGAAGGCGTCATCCGCGCCATGAAAGCCGACGGCTACGACCCCAACCTGATCCACGGCTGCCACAACCGCACCGTCGTGATCGACGCCCACTTCGGCGAACGCGAGAACAAGCAGGTCAACGTCACCGACGCGCACGGCCTGCGTAACGTGCACCTTTACGAAGGCGAGGACTGGATCAACATTCGCGACGCCGTCGGCGACCTGACGCAGAAGTTTCTCTGCCTGAACGAAGTCTACCCGCGCGGGTTCATGATCCCCCGCCGTTTCATCGGCGAGAACATCATCCATCTGCCGACCATCAAGACGCATATCTTCACCACCACCACCGGCGCGATGAAGAACGCGTTCGGCGGCCTGCTCAACGAACGCCGCCACTGGACGCACCCGGTCATCCACGAAACGCTCTGCGACCTGCTGATGATCCAGAAGAAGATCCATCGCGGCGTGTTCGCGGTGATGGACGGCACGTTCGCCGGCGACGGGCCGGGGCCGCGCTGCATGACGCCGTACGTGAAGAACGTGATTCTCGCGAGTGCCGACCAGGTCGCGATCGACGCCGTCGCGGCCAAGCTGATGGGCATGGACCCGCTCAGCCTCAAGTTCATCAAGCTCGCCCACGACCTCGGCCTGGGCATCGGCGACCCGCGCGAGATCGAGATCGTCGGCGACCAGCAGGCCGCGGCGGAGAACTGGCACTTCGTCGGCCCGTTCAAGAAGATGACCTTCGCCAGCCGCATGCAGCACAAGATCTACTGGGGCCGTCTGAAGAAGCCGCTGGAGTGGTCGCTCAAGACGTGGCTGGCGCCGTGGTCGTACATCGCCAGCGTGCTCTACCACGACAGCTTCTGGTATCCGGTGCGCGCGAGGAAGGCAATGGACGACGTGCTCGGCAGCGAGTGGGGCCGCCTCTTCGAGCACTGGGAAAACGCCGTCCCGAACGAGCAGGGCTACCCCGACGTCGGCGACACGCCGCACAAGCTGCACAAGTCCGGCTGGAGCGCCTTCGCCCGCTCGCTGGGCATTCTGGGCACGTGCGTCAAAGAAGCGCCGGAGTTTGGCGCGCAGAGACGAAGAGTGGTGTCGGGCTAGAATGATCGGCAAACTGCCGCGTCTTACTCCGGCATAACAAACGTGGGCTTCGCGGCATTGTGCAGGGTGGACAATTCAGGCAGACAGGTTAGACTGCGCTTTTGAAGTCTGATGCGCGATAACAAATCTGGGGGAGGGGCTGGAGTCTGCCCATGAAGAAGGCGGAGATGGAGGAGCACCGTAATGCGTATCACGATCTCGTGTCGCGCGCGCGGGCAGCGGAAAGCGCCGGCTCTCATCGCCGTGCGGTCGAGTTGGCGATGTCATGTTGGGACCATATCGACGGGATGATGCAGTACGAACGCAAGTACGAAGATGCCGAATTCAAGAGTATCGCTGCGATCGACATCGTCCTGAAGCATGCTCCACTACTTCTTGACCTCAGCAGCCTTAGTAGACTGGAGTCACTCCTCAAAGAGTGCCGGCGAATCGAGAAGCAGACTTCGGTCGACCTGGTGAAAAAGCTCGGTCAAGCCCAGTCACTTATGTGGGATGC
Organism: uncultured Planctomycetales bacterium; assembly: GCA_964508075.1. GTDB lineage: Bacteria > Planctomycetota > Phycisphaerae > UBA1845 > Fen-1342 > JALSRY01. Next base: position 884 of record CAZDTB010000028.1, on the reverse strand, counting down.
TCATCGCGCGTGGGACTACTTGGAGTTCCATCCGGAGGCAACTCAGGACGGACTCTATGAGGATCTTGGGGGTGATCGGCGCCAGTGGGACCGAATATTGATCGCCTGGGAAACCATGGGGCTTGTTCAACGCAGCGACGAGGGCCGGCACCATCATTTGGCGCTCTGCACACGGATGGGCAAGGTGGTCGGCGCCAGGTGTCCATCGTGCGGGTCACGGACGGAGGCTCCGAAAGCCATGTTTCTGGAGGAACTGAGCTGCCCGACGTGCAATACGAGGGGCATGTTTGTGATTCTGGCCAGCTGAACCTCGGCTGATGCAAAGGGGTAACTAATGCTATACGCCCTCACGTTCTTCATCGGAGTAGGTGTCGGCGGGATCTCCCTGTTCGTGATCCTGTGGACTATGCAAGCCAGGCTGCGTGAGCAGAAGGACAGGCAACTTGCACAAGGAAAGAAGCTTGAGCAGGTACTTCGCTCAGCCCAGAAAAGAGAGCACGAACTCCAGCGGCGCGAGAAAGACTTTGAGTCCCGTGCCATTTCGTACGATGAACTCAGGGACGAAAACGCGATTCTCAAGCGCGACCTTCAGAACATTGACGTCGATCTGCGGAAACTGCAGCTAGACCGGGAACTGCAGCGCGAGAGTCAGGCTACGCTGGACGAGAGAACTAAGGAACTGGGAAGCCGGTATCTGAAGGAGAACGTCAAGTGGATCGGCTCATCGCTCACCACCAGCAATTACGCTGCGTGCAAGCAGCGCCTGCAGAGCGTCGTTGAGCGTTGCCGTGGAATCGGCTTTGAGATTCCCCCGGAACAGGAGGCTGCACTACTAGCGGATCTAAAGGCGGACTACGAGAGGGCCGTGCGTGCTGCATTCGAAC
>CAZDTB010000027.1:0-19469 GCA_964508075.1 uncultured Planctomycetales bacterium | reverse complement strand
CAGAGCAACGGCCTTTTAAGCCGTGGGTCCAGGGTTCGAGTCCCTGCACCCTCATAAGAAAACCCCTGGTCGCGCGGGGGTTTTTGTTTTCTGGGATTGGTGATGAGCTTGTCCGAAGCCGCCGGTCAGGGCTCGTTGCGTGGGGTGGGTGTTGTTGCTACGCTTCGGTCTGTGAGACTTGTGGGTATCCGGGCGGCATGCGGGGAGAATCTGTCCGGGTGCGATCGGAACGTTTGGCGAACGCCAGAACTACTCGCTGCGCTGACCGGCTATCCTCAATGCGATTCGTGCGATGACGATGAGCCCGACTCAGACCAGGGGTCCTTGGCGCGGTGAGCTGCCGCCCACGCTTGCGTGGAGCGGCGGGGCGGACGGTACTCTGGAGCTGCTCGATCAGACGTTCCTGCCCAAGCGCGTGGAGAATCGCGTCTGCGCGACGGCGGAGGACGTGTGGAACGCGATTCGCGGGATGTGCGTGCGGGGAGCGCCGGCAATCGGCGTGGCGGCGGCGTACGGGCTGTGCCTGGGGGCCCGCCCGTTTCGCGAGCGGCGTCGCGACGATTTCCTGGCGGAGACGCGCAAGATCTGCGCGTACCTCGAATCCGCTCGTCCGACCGCCGTCAACCTCGCCTGGGCGCTCCGCCGAGTGAGGAAGGTGGCCGAGAGCCGCACGTCCCAGTCGGCCGGGGAGATCTGGGACGCGATGCTGGCCGAAGCGCATGAGTTGGCGCGCGCGGATGCGGAGGCGTGTCGGCGGATCGGCGAGGTCGGCGCACACTTGATTCCGGAGGGTGGCGGCGTGCTGACGCACTGCAACGCGGGGGCGCTGGCCACGGTGGCATACGGGACGGCGCTGTCACTAATGTACGTGGCGCACGAACGGGGTCGCAAGTTTCGGGTCTATGCGGACGAGACCCGCCCGCTTTTGCAGGGTGCCCGGCTGACTGCGTTTGAACTGTCGGCTGCGGGTATCGACGTGACCGTTCTGTGCGACGGAGCGGCGGCGAGCCTGATGAGTAGCGGCCGGGTTCAGTTGGTGGTCGTCGGGGCCGACCGGATCGCGGCCAACGGCGACACGGCTAACAAGATTGGGACCTTCGGGTTAGCGCTGGCGGCCAAATATCACGATATACCTTTTTACGTTGCCGCTCCGCGGAGCACGTTTGATCTGAGCGTGCCAAACGGGGGCGCGATTCCGATTGAAGAGCGGCCCGAGGCGGAGGTTCGCGGCGGTTTTGGCGACGACATCGTCGCGCCCGGGGCGCGTTGTTTCAACCCGGCGTTTGATGTTACGCCGGCTGAGTTGATCACCGGGATGGTGACGGAACTCGGTCTGTTGGAACCGGTCACGGCGGAGAACATCGAGGAGATGTTTCGCGGCGGAGCTTGCAAAGGGGCGTAGAGGTTTTACACTCCCCGCGGTAAACACGGCGCGGTCAGATCGGGGCGGCCCCGTACCAGGACCGCCCGCATCCACGGATTGTGAGGCAGCCGTTCATAGTTGTCTGGGGTGACCCGTGCGTAGCCGATCGCTCGTAGGCCGCCCCGACATTTCGGTCAGAGTAGAGTTCCAGAAGGAGGCTCACGATGCTCAAGAAGTACTGGTGGAGGAGCGCGGCGCTGTTGACAGCCGGCACCGTGCTCGGTTTGGGCTTGGGCGGCGGCTGCGCTTCGGCAATGGTTCAGCGCGCTCTGGTCGCGGTCCTGTTTGACTAGTTCCTGATTCGTGCGCGTGTTGCGCCAGTGAATACCTGTTGGAGCGAAAGGATGAAACTCAAGTTCAAGATGGCTTTGCTCGGTTTGGGCGCTTCGGTCTTCGCTTTCCCCTTGGTCTTGGACGCGAATGCCTGCGCTCGCTTCTGGGGCGATTTCCTCGGGGACGCGCTGTTCCTGAGCTTGATCGACTAGTTGCCGGTAAACCGACCGCTCACGCCGCGCTGGGTCCCCCTGGTGACAGCGGTCCGAGGCGGGCGGGCGGTTCTGAGGAGAAATCAATGACTAAGAAATCGACTTGGCTGAAGCTGAGCGCGATCCTGCTGGTTGGCGGTGTGCTGCTGGGTGACGGTTGCCTGGCCTCTTTCTGGGAAGGCTTCTGGCAGTCCGGGTGGCCGACGGACAACCGCTGGCTCAACATGGCGATTGACATCATCAAGGAAGACATCTTCATGTAAGCCTGCTGCATGACCGGGCGGCGTCGGCCCGCCCCGCGGACTGCGTTCCGCGGCCGGGCGGACGGTGGCAGGTGTCGTCACGGCTTGAACAGCTGGAACACAAACTCAAGCGTCCGCCGCGGGCGATGAGCGGATTCGCCTGAGCTGGTGGAGAATGGAGAACTGGAAATGTCAAAACGCAGAATCAGCTTGCTGCTCCTCCTGTCGAGCGGCTACCTGCTCACGCTGGGCTGCAGCCTCTTCGGGCCGCTGCGCGTGAACGTCAGCGACATTCTCGGCGGGCTCGGCCTGGGGAGCTAGCCCGGACTATTCATACCGCAGAGAGCGCGGAGAGCGCAGAGTGTTGTTGAGACAGAAGTTGTGGCAGAATCCGAGTGCGTTTCGTTTTGACAGTGTGTATCACCTGTCCTCCTGCGTCGGCTTCGCTAAGCTTTTCTCTATCACCTCTCTGCGATCTCTGCGTGCTCCGCGGTGGATTATTCGGGCTAGTCGGCTGAGGTGACACACACGGGACCGAGAGGCCCCGTCGGGGAGACCCATGGGGTGCAGGCGCATCACGGGCCAGCACCCCTATTTTGCACCCCGCTGCCGCCGGCCCCCTTGATGGGGCACCTGGGTAGACGGTATAGTTGGGTGCCCCCTGAGGGCAGACTGGTGACTTTCCAGCTTGGAGTTCCCTGAATGTCGAGAACAAACAAGAAGTTCCTGACGATGGTGGCGGTCTGTAGCGCGGGCGTGCTCTTTCAGACCGGACTGGTCTCCCCCAGCTGCGCGCAGTTTTATGGGCAGGCTGTCCTGACCTCCATGGATTTCTGCTCGATCTTCAACTGCACGTCCGGCACGTTCTCCAACCTGTGCGAGCCGATCCCCTTGTTCGTGGATTGCCCGAATTACGGCGAAAGCGCGCAGCCGTAGCTTCTGCCGGCGGAAACGAGGTTCCCATGTATCGAATTCGAAGATCCCTGACGGCGCTTGTGACAACGTTGGCGATCGGCGGCAGTTGCTTCCAACTGGCCGGGTGCGACGCGCTTGATCTCGCCGCCAGCGCGATTGGCGGCCTCAACCCCTGCGGGACGATCCTGGCCTGCGATCCCCAGGAGTACGCGTTCGTCACCTCGGGCATCGACGGTCCCGGGGTGCAACCGGACATCGATCCCTACTGCGTCTATCCTCCGTTTTGCACCGCGACACAGGACCCGATCTTCGGCGGGCTCGCGCCGTAGCGTCCCTGGCTTGCGGCCAACCCAGCCGGCGGCGGCCGCACGCCGTTCCAGCCCTGCGCCAGGGCTCAGCCTGGTGTCCACCAGCCGGAATCCGATGTATAAGTCAGCGCGGGGATGCGCGAGATGGCGCCGCTGAGGCGCTGGCCACTGCTTTTGCGCAGGCATGGGCTCTTGCGGACGCTGAATGACCGTGCGCGATTATGCACCAACCAGGAGCCGCGGGCTTCAGCCCGCGCGGCCTCTCGACTTTCGACGAGTTCGCAGGCTCATCAATCTGCCCCGGGAGCGCGCACGGCCACTGAGTTTAACACCACGACGCGCGCGGCGCCGTCCCACATCTCTGGCGTTGTTCGCCGCGCTGCTGCACACCTGCGGTGCGGTTGGGCAGCAGATGAACGCCGATCAGGGCAAATTCGCGGCGGCGACGCTGCCCGAAAGCAACGAAGCGCTCTTGTGCTCAAGTCGAATCGAAGAGGCGATCCGGACCGGTGACTACCGGTTGGCGATCGAGCTGACCGAGCGGCTGATGGACCTCCCGGGTGGGCTGGTCGTGGCGCCGGCCAGCCGCACGTATTACCCGGTGTGGCGGCAGGCGTTCCGGCTTCTGGGGCAGCTTCCTCCCGCGGGGGTCGAGCTCTACCGTCAACTCTACGATGCCGAGGTCGCCGCCCGGTTTCAACAGGCCGCGTCCGAGGGGGATGTGGGTGTTCTGCATGAGCTGTTTCGCGGGTATCGGCTGAGCTCGGCGTGGGCGGCGATCGGGGTCGAGCTGACCGCTCGGCTGCTCGACGAGGGGGCCTACGGGGAAGCGATCGAGGTGCTGCGCGAGATGACGTCTCGCGCTGACCGGTCGCAAGTCGACCCCACAGCCGGGGTCGCACCACAGTACCGGGCCCAACTGGTGGTCGCGCTTGGAAGCGCCGGAGCGATTCGGTCCGCGCGTCGGCTGCTGGATGAATTGCAGTCCGACGCCGACGTGGGGGCACACCCTGAATGGCGAGAGCGACTGGAGCAGTTGGAAGTCTGGCTGGCGGCGTTGCACGGCGCGGGCGTGGCCCTGGCGGTCGAGGCATCCGACGCGCTTGCGCCGTGCATCGAAGCTGGGTCGGCCTGGCGGCAGACAATCCCGCCCGAGGGACCGGCGCCGCTCGCCAACGAAGAAGAGGACATTGCCGAGGCGGTTGATGTGCTCCGCCGCCTGCCGTTGCAGCAGCCGGTATTGGCAGGGGAGACGTTGCTGGTGCGGCTGCACGGGCGGGTCTGGGCGTTTGACGCGGAAACTCTGCTGCCACGGTGGAGTGCCACCGAGCGCTTATCGGACGGGGCGGAGTGGGGCCTGCCGAGCGCCATCTCGGTTCCCGGGGGCCGGGATGACATCCGGCTGTCGCCGGGTGCGAAGTTGCTGATGTCGGACCGCTTGCGGCACGTTGTGTCGGTGGGGTTTGGGAAGGCGTACTCGGTGGAGGGGCTGACGTCTGCCGAGGCGGGCCTCGGGACGAGCGGTCGGCGTCCGCTTCAGGGGGCGTCCCCGACGGTGGGTCACAACGAGCTGGTGGCCCACGATCTGGAGAGTGGTCGCGTCGTTTGGCGGACGAGGGCCGAGGCGGCCAGCCCGCTCTACGGGGTTGCGTTTCAGGACGTTCCGCTCGTGGTCGGCGACGCGCTCGTCGCGCCGATTCAACGGAACGACGACTTGGCGCTGGCGGTGCTCGATCCCGCCGACGGCAATCTGATTCGCGAGGTTTCACTGGTCGGACCGCCGACGTATTTCACCAGCGCGGGGGGGCGTTGTCTGATGATCGGCGATGCGACCACGCTGTACGTTTGCACCGGCAACGGCGTGATTGCCGCTCTGGCCCGCCAGGATCTGAGCTGGAAGTGGGCAACGGTCTATCCGAACACGCTGGCAGAGCATCTGGGTCAGTCGTGGTGGCAGCCGGCCGAGACCAGCGTGGAGCTGAACATCGACCTTCCGGTGATCGCTGACGACCTGCTGATCGTCGCCCCGATCGATTCGACCGAGATGTTTGCCCTCGACCGCTTCGACGGGCGGGAACGCTGGCGGATGTCTCGGCGGGAATACTCCTACCTGATCGGGGCGTTGCCTGGGGGGCTGGTGGTCGGTGGTGGGGTGGTGGCATGTCTGGATCTGAATGATCCCGCCGGTCGCGAGCCGCGCTGGAAGTCCGTCCCCTTGCAGATTACCGGGCGGGCCACGATTTGCGGCGAGCGGGTCTTTGTCCCGACGCGCGAGGGTATCGTCGTGCTGGACGGGCGTACCGGGAAGGTGCTGGCTGACCAAGCCGTAGCGGCCGGGCCCAGCCCCGCTCGACATGACCGGTTGGAAACCGGTCCCACACCGAATGTAGCGGCCGGCGCCCCCGCCGGCCGTGGTGTCGCTCCGGATTGCGCCGGCAACCTGCTGGTTTCCGGCGACACGCTGTTCAGCGTTTCGCCGAGCCGCGTTGTCAAGTATCCGGATCTTCGTCGCGTGCGGGCCCGCTATGCCGCGCTGGCGGACGAGCAGGTCGGCGGGGAAGGCGACGCGTTGGTGCTGGCCTGGCTCGACGCGCTCGAGGGACGTTATGAGGAGGCACTTACGCGGCTTCAGGTGTCCGGCCTTCCGGATCGACCGCCGGTGACGGTGCCCGCCGCCACATCTGTGGACGCGCAATTCACCGCCGCACGGGATCAGCTTCTGACGTACGTGTTTCTCGGGTTGGCGCGGGACGCAGCGGCGGGTGAGGATCGGCTGGGCTGGTTGCGGCGGGCTTCGGCGCTGGCCGATTCGCCGGGGTCGGCGGCTCAGTTGGCGATCACGATCGGCCGGGCCCTGGAGGCGAGCGGCCAATGGGCGGGGGCACTGCGGCATTACGGCGAACTGCTTTGCCAACCGGAGATCTGCCAGGTGGCGGATCGCTCGGAGGCTGATCGTCGGGTTGCGGGTTGGCTGCATGCCGCCGAGCGTATCGCTGAGATATGTGCCCGCGTGCCGGCGGGTGTTGTGGACGAGGTGGTCGAGCGAGTGCTGTCGAGCGGCGCTCGGCAGGCGATCAATCTGCAACGCCTGCGGGTGGCACTGATGAATGAACCGCAGCGTGAGCGCGTCGATTGGCTGCTGAGTCTGCAAGAGCTCGCGCCGGAGCTGAAGGTGCAATACCTTCCGAAAAGCGATCCGGCCACCTTGCCCATCGAGTTGCGTCGGCGCGTGCAGCTGGAGCGCTGGGACACGCACACATCGCTGGGCGATCTGGAACAGGCGCGCGCTGATCGTGAGGTCTGGGAGGAACATTTCGAACCGCTCAGCCCCCAAGAGCTGCGCGACCGCGTGCAGGCCATCGACCTGGCGTCACGCAAACTCGCGCAGGCCGGTGGGCAGCCGTTTACACAGCACGTCGCGCGCCAGTGGAGAATCGAGCGGGCGGAGCTGCTCCTCGATCCCCGTCGCCCGTTGACTGGCTCGCGTCCCTGGGTGTTGGTGGCCAACCTCGAGCGGCAGCGGATCGAGCTGATTAACGCCTTCAAGCACGAGCATCCCCAACGGCAGACCGAGGACGACCTGCTCGGCGCGCGGGATGGCACGGGCCGGCCAGTGGAGATGCTGACCGCGCCGTTTGGGGGCCCGCAGGACCCGGCCGCTACGTCGGCGCGACGGTTCGAGTGGGAGGGCGGACAGCGCCGCACCTGGCCGGTCGTCACGTATCAGCAGCTCGCCGCCATCCCGATCCGCGGCGGTCTGATCTGCGTCGGGATGGGGCCGGAGCGCTACGCCGGTCGGCGACAGTGGGAGTACGCGGTTCCGGAGTGGAGCGCCGTGCCGGCAAATTTCGCGGACTGCTCGGTTGCCGGACCGCAGGGCGTGTTTTTCTGCCCGCGCCGCGATCGGGTTGCCCTGGTGGGGTGGTTTGACGGGCAACTGTGGTGGCAACGCAACCTGCCGGGCGTGACGATCGAGCGGCTTCATCTCTGCGGCGAGCAACTCGTGATCGTCAGTGACGATCAGCGCGTTTGGGTGACCGACACGACGTTTGGCCGGCGGCTGCGGGAGGTCGGCATTGGCGGCCAAGCCGCCAGTGGCACGCGGAGTATCGAAGCCGGAGTGGCTACGCCGCGGCGAATCGACGTGGTGGGAGACACGATTGTCGTCTGGGGCTCGGAGTCGGTGGTGGGCATCGACGGTGAGACGCTGAACCAGATTTGGAGGCAAGCGTGCGGACTGACCGCGGACACCCTGGTGGTCGAGGCCGCGCCCCGGCTCAAGTCACGCGGCTCTTTCGATTGCCCGCCTCCCTGGGTGGCGTATCGCGTCGAGGGCGAGTTCGAGTGGCACCTGCTGGATGCGGTCCGCGGGGGCCCCGTTTTTGAGGCGGCGCTTGGTGAGTATGACGCGCTCACGGCGATCGTTGTGGATTCGGAGCGGGTCCTGGTGGCGGGTCGGGTCGCTCGTCCGGAAGATGAAGGAGAGTTGCGCGCCGTCCGAGTGAGCGCATTTGATTCGACCGACGGCACGCGGCTTTGGAGTCGCGACTTTCCCACAACGGTGGCGGTGAATTCGACGCAGCTCGCGGCGCATCCGGACCTGATCCCGATCCTGCTCGCCGGCGTGGGTGGCGTCGCCGTGGGCGAAGCTGAGACGCCTGCGATTCAGCTGGTGAACAAGCAGGACGGGGAGCTGGGCGAGCCGCTGTCGATCAAGGGGGACTATCGGCCGGTCGTCGAGGCGAGTTGCGAGATGTACATGCTCGTCACGCCGACTAGAATGATCGTGCAAGCGGGCGGAAATCTGCTCGCCTACGGCAATTCCCCGCTGCGCTCCGGCCCATGAGAGAGGTGTTCAAGACAACTCGTGCGGCCCGCTCGGTTCGTCGTTTGACCGTGACGACGATGCTGATGCTCTCGGCTTGCGGGTGGTGTGGAGCGGCGCAGGAGGTTGGCGCTGACGGGCCAGCCGGCAGTGGCACGCGGCGATCGACGTCGGCCGCGGGGGGCCGACGCTACGGGCAAGCCGCCAGCGGCACGCAGGTCGTGGCGCCGGTCGAGCCGCCCGAAATCACCCCCGCCGTGCGGACCGCGATCGAACGCGGCACGCGGTTTCTGATCTCGACGCAGAACCGCGACGGCAGTTGGCGGACGAACGGTTCCACCGGCAACTACCCGGTCGCGATGACGTCGCTGGCCGGGCTGGCGCTGCTCGCCGCCGGCAGCACCCCCACTCAGGGACCTTACGCGCGCAATGTCAGCAGCGCTCTTACGTCCATCCTCAGGAGCGCCCGCCGCGACGGCCTGATCGCTCAGCTCGAAGAGGAAAGCCACTGCATGCACGGGCACGGCTTCGCGATGCTCTTTCTGGCCCAGTGCCACGGGATGGAGGAGGACCCGCGCCGGCAGGCCGAGGTGCGCCTGGTCCTGCAACGCGCCATCGAGTTGACGGCGCGCAGCCAGAGTGCGGCCGGCGGCTGGCTTTACACACCCGACGCCGGCGGTGACGAGGGCTCGGTCACCGTCACGCAGGTCCAGGCCCTGCGCGCCTGCCGCAATGTCGGCCTGGCCGTCCCGAAGCGCGTGATCGACAACTCCATGATGTATCTGGAACGCTCGGCGAACCCCGACGGGGGGATTCGCTACCAGGTCAGCGACACCGGTCCGAGCCGGCCGGCGATCACGGCGGCGGCGGTGGCGTGCTATTTCAACGCGGGGCAGTACGATAATCCCCGCGCGACGCACGCCCTGGAGTTCATCGAGCAGCATTTGTCGCCCAAACGTGGGGATACGTCGCGCTATTTCGGACACTACTTCTATGCCCATCTGTATATGTCGCAGGTCATGTACCTGGCCGGCCAGGAGCACTGGCGCGAGTATTACCCCGCCATGCGCCAGGTCTTGATCGGGCAGCAGGACCAGGACGATGGATCCTGGGACGGCGACCACGTCGGCACCACCTACGGGACCGCCGTGGCCCTGATCATCCTCCAGTTGCCGTATAAGAACTTGCCGATTATGCAACGTTGAATGCGTAGGGACGTGGGAGTGTGGGAACTTCGATGAACGATGAAACGAACGAGACGCGATCTGGAGAGACCGGCGGCACACCGGTTTTGCAGGATGACCTGCAAGCGGTCGCCCGGCTGCACGATGCGTACGGCGTGATCCGGTCCGAGCTTTCGAAAGTGATCGTGGGGCAGGAAGAGGTGATCGACCTGTTGCTGATCGCGCTGTTTGCCCGCGGTCATCTGATCCTCGAAGGCGTGCCCGGCCTGGCGAAAACGCTGATGATATCGAGCCTGGCCCATTGCCTCGGGCTGAAGTTCCACCGCATCCAGTTCATGCCCGACCTGATGCCGGCGGACATCACCGGCACGGAGATCATTCAGGAGGATCGGCGAACGGGCAGTCGTTCTTTCCGGTTTCTGCCCGGGCCGGTGTTCGCGAACGTCATCCTGGCGGACGAGATCAACCGCACGCCACCGAAGACGCAGGCGGCGCTGCTGGAGGCAATGCAGGAAAGAACGGTGACGGTCGGCGGAGTGCGGCACGAGCTCGACCCGCCGTTCTTCGTGCTGGCGACGCAGAACCCGATCGAGCAGGAGGGCACCTACCCGTTGCCGGAGGCGCAGCAGGATCGTTTCATGTTCAAGGTCTTCGTCAACTACCCGGACTACGACGACGAATACCTGATCGCCGAGCGCACCACCGCCGCCCCGATGCCCGAACTGGCCGACGTCTTGCAGCGTGACCAGATACTCCGGTTACAGGAAGTCGTGCGGCGGGTGCCCGCGGCGCCGAGCGTGATCCATTACGCGTTGGAACTGGTGCGGCTGACGCGACCACGGGCGACCGTCCCGCAACCCTCGACCGATGGTGATAAGAGGAGCCGCGGGCTTCAGCCCGCGCGGCCCAAAGACAGCGCTACGCCGGAGCTGATCGACCGGCTGGTCAACTACGGTGCCGGGCCGCGCGCCGTTCAGTTTTTGCTGCTGGGCGGGAAGGCCCGGGCGGTGATGCAGGGGCGCAAACACGTCTCGATCGGCGATGTGCGGGCCCTGGCGCACGCCGTCCTACGGCATCGCATTCTGACCAATTACGCGGCCGAAGCCGAAGGGTACGATCCCGACCGCATCATCGATCATCTGCTCGAAGCGTTTCCCGGTCCCGAGATCGACGAGTCCAGGGATGGCGGCGTCAAGAAGATACTTGGATCCTGAGATTGTCGCGCGACTGCGCGGGCTGGAGCTGCGGGCCCGGTCGGTGACGGCCGGGTCGGTCTCCGGGATGCACCGCAGCGCCTACCACGGCTTCAGCGTCGAATTCGCCGAACACCGCCAGTATGTGCCCGGCGACGACATCCGCTACGTGGATTGGCGTATCTTCGGCCGGGCCGACCGCTTTTACGTCAAGCAGTACGAAGAAGAGACGAACCTGCACTGCAACTTGCTGGTGGACGCCAGCCGTTCGATGGCGTATCCGACCGGCGGGATGACGGTGTCATCTCGTGCGTCCCGTGGCCGGAACAAGTACGAGTACGCCGCCGCGCTCGCCGCCAGCCTGGCCTACGTGCTGATCGGCCAGCAGGATTCGGCCGGGCTGATGACGTTCGACCGCGAAGTCCGCGATTCGCTCCCGCCCGGCAGCGGCAAGACGCAACTGGCCAACTTCGTGAGCATCCTCGAGCGGACCGAACCGGCGCGCAGCACCGATGTCAAGATTCTGTTTCACAGATTGGCGGAAGAGCTGCGCCGGCGTTCGATGGTCGTTCTGATCTCCGACCTGCTGGCGGACGTCGACGACGTCATCAGCGGCATCGAGCACATCTGCTTCGCCGGCCACGAACTGATCGTTTTGCACGTCATGGACGATCACGAGTGGAGCTTCCCGCTGGTGGAGAACATGATGTTCGAGGGGCTGGAGGACGACCTGCGGCTGTTGGCAGACCCGCAATCGCTGCGCCGCAGCTATCTCAACGCCGTCCAGCGGTTCGTCACCCGCGTGGAAGCGGTTTGTCTTAACCATCACGCCGATTACGTTCCGGTCAACACGCGCGACCCGCTCGACGGCGTCCTGTGCGGCTACCTGGCCCGGCGGGCCGGTCGGACCGGAGGAGCGCGGCGACGGTGACGGCTACCACCCCGCTACTGGCGGCCTGGTTCGTCAACCCAGCCCTGCTGGGCGGGCTCGGGCTGATCGCGCTGCCGATTCTGATACACCTGCTCTCGCGGCGGCAGTATCGGCGGATCGAGTGGGGTGCGACGCGCTTCCTGCTCGAAGCCGAGAAGGAGAATCGTCGCCGCGTGCGCTTCGAGCAGTGGCTGCTGGTGGCGTTGCGCTGTCTGGCGATGGCGCTGCTGACGCTATTGGTGGCGCGACCGTTCGTTCAGCCGGGGCTGGTGGCATCATTGCTGGGCGGGCGTGGTCAGGTGCAGCGCGTGATCGTGATCGACGACTCGGCCAGCTTGGCGTTTCGCCGCGGGACCTCGCACGATTTCGCCCTGCTGCGCGAAGCCGGGCAGCGCCTGCTGGGCTGGCTGCACGGTGGGGCGCCGGGCGATCTCGTCAGCGTCTACCTCACGTCCAAGCCGAGCGAGCCGCTTGTGGCCGGACAGCGGCTCAGCGCGGCGACGCTCGAAGACCTGCGCGCCCGCCTGGGTGCGTTGGACCCGACCAGCCTGGCGACCCGTCCGCGCCGCCTGCTAGAGGCCGTCGCGGAAGATCTGCTCGCGACCGGCCAGGGAGTTCCCGCGGATCTGTATGTATTGTCTGACTTTCAACGCAGTGAGTGGCTGGCCACAGATGCAGCGACCGGCGTGTCACCGGCCGATCAGCTCGGTTCGGTGTTTGCGCCGCTGAACCGGCTCGGACCCGACATGGTGCGGGTGGTGCTTATCGCCAGTGACGTAGCCGCGCGTGACAACGTCGGGCTAGTGGACGCGCAGCTCGAACGCCCGCAGACGATCGCCGGTTTGCCGGCGGTCATCAATGCGACCGTGGTGAATTACTCGCGCGAGCCGCTGGCCGGGGCGCGCGTGCAGATCGAGGTCGACGGCGCGCCGCTCCCACCGATGCCGGTCGAACTGATCGCCGCGGGGAAGTCGCAAATCGTCTCCGTCGAGGTGACGTTTCCCGACGAGGGCTTCTCAGAACTGGCGGTGGGCGTCGATGCGGTCGACGGCTTGCCGGCGGATAACACGCGACGGCTGACGCTGCCGATCAAGGCCTCGTTGGCAGTGCTGCTGGTCAACGGTCAGCCCGCGACCGATCCGGTTCGCGACGAGATTTACTTCGCGCGAAACGCGCTGGCGCCGGCCGGACCGTTTGCCTCCGGCATCAGCGTGCAGACGGCCGACCCCGAGGAGATCGAAGCCCGCCCGCTCGACACGTTCGATTGTGTCATGCTGTGCAACGTGGCGGCACCGGGGCCCGGCGCGGTCGCCGCGCTGCAACGCTACGTTCGCAAGGGTGGCGGGGTGGTGTTTTTTCTCGGCGACGAAGTCGACGATCCGGAGGAGTACAACCGCGTCTTCTACGCCGGCGGCGAGGGGCTGTTGCCGTTGCCGCTCAGGGAGCTTCGCCGGGCCGACGCCGGTGCTACGGATGAGGCGTCGGCACTGGCGGGCAAGCCGCCAGTGGCACCCGGCGCCCGGGGGGTCGGACTGGTGCGCACCGGCGACCACGCGGTGACGGTAATGTTTCCTGCCGGAGGCGCGGCACTCTCGGAGTACGTGCGGTTTCGCACCTACTACCGCTGCGACACGCGACCGGCCGAGTTGAACGAGCCGCGCGCGGGCACTGGTGGGCAAGTCGCCAGTGGCACCCGGCGACCGCCTGCGGTCATTCTGGCACGTTTCACCGACGACGCGCAGTCGCCCGCGTTAATCGAGCGTCGCTTCGGTCGCGGGCGCGTGTTGCTGTTCACGTCGAGCATCGATCTGGACTGGAACGACTGGGCCCGCGCGATAGACGGTAGCTACGTCGTCACGCTGCTGGAGCTGGTTCAATACGCCGCCCAGCGCGGCGAGGATCGGCTTTCGTTCGTCGCCGGCGAGACGCTGTCGCTGTCGCTACTGCCGGAGGAGTACGAGCCCAGCTGCATTTTTCGAGCGCCGGTGTCGGATGCAGCGGCCGGTTTCGGTGCGGGTCGAACTGACCGGTTGGAGACTGGTCCGCGCGTGTCGGCACTGGCGGGCAAGCCGCCAGTGGCACCGGGCGCCTCGGCGGCGGACGGTTTCGAGCCGGCCGTGGAAGCTCGGGTGCGCGGGCCGATCGCTGCCGTCGGCGAGCCGGTGGTGCTGGAAGGACCCCCGGCGACACGCTTGGGGACGTACACGGCCGAACTGGTTCGGCGTGGCGGGGGCGTCGAGTTGCGCCCGCTTGCGGTCAACCTGGATGCGTGTGAGTCGGACCTGGAAGTGGCCCGGGCGCACGAGCTTGATGTGGTGCTCGGCGATCTGCCGCACGAGTATGTCGCGGGGGCCGAAGCGTTCTTGCAGGATGAGGAGCAGGCCCGGCGTGAAGTGTGGCCGACGATCCTGTTAGCACTGGTGGCCGTGCTGATGTTGGAGCAGGGATTGGCCTGGTGGTTTGGGACGCCGGGACACACGGGGCGTGTCGGCACCGGCGGGCAAGCCGGTGGTGGCACGCGGCGGCGGCGCTGGGGGGTCCCCTCGCTTGCGCTCAGGGCTCTGATTGGTGGGACGAAATGACGCTGTTGGCGAGCGTATCCGAGCAGCAATACAGCACGCCGGAGTTGGCCGGCCTGCCGGAAGGCTGGTGGCGTCTGCTGGGCTTGCTGCTTCTCCTGGGGCTGGGTTACGCGGTTTTCTGGCTTTACCGCCGGGAAGCGCGGGTCGGGGCCCCGCTTCGTCTGCGGATCGGGCTGGGCGGTGTGCGCACTTTCGTGATTTTGCTGCTTGCGATCGTTTGGCTTGAACCGGTGATCGCGACGTACACGATCCGGACGATTACTGCCGGCGTCGTTGTTCTGACGGATGTATCCGCGAGCATGTCGATCGTGGATGCTGACTCCGAGACGCCGAGCGTGTCGCGCATCGAGCGCGTCGCCCGGCTGCTGGAGACGGATGAGCACGCGTGGCTGAAGCGTCTCGCCGAGCGGAATGATTTACTGACGTATACGTTCGGCGAGCAAACCACGCGTCGGCCCTTGCCGTGGGGCGCGGCGCAAGACGTTGGCACTGGCGGGCAAGCCGCCAGTGGCACCCGGCTGACGGCGGTGCAGAATCGTACCGATCTGGGCCAGGCGCTGACGACCGTGCTGGCTGACGTGGGCGAAAGCCCGGTCGCCGGGATCATCGTGATCTCTGACGGGATCTTCAACCAGGGGATGTCGGCCGGCGATGCGGCGGCGTACGCCGGACGCTTCAAGGCGCCCGTCTACACGGTGGGCGTCGGCTCGCCGCGCGAGCCGCCCAATTTGCGGATCACGGGTTTCACCGCCCCGGCGACGGTTGCCCAGGGCGACCCGTTTGAAGTGCAGGTGGAGGCGACCGCGGCCGGGATCGAGCGAACGCCGGTGAAACTCGAACTGACCGTGCGGCGAGTCGGTCCTCACCAGAACCGCGACCGTGAGGGAGCGGCGAACGGCGACCGCGTGATCGCGACGCGCGAGATGTCGATTGGCGGCGACGCATCGCAGGCCGAGGCCCGCTTCAAGCTGAACGCCGAGGTAGCCGGCGAGCTGGTGTACGGAGCCCGGCTGGCGGCGGTCCCGGACGAAGCGATTGAATCGGACAACCGGCGCGCGGTTCCGGTGCTCGTGCTCGACGAGCGCTTGCGCGTGTTGCTGATCGCCGGCCGGCCGTCGTACGAATACCGCTACGTTACCCGCCTGCTCGAACGCGATCAGACCGTCGATCTGAGCTGCTGGCTGCAATCGGCGCACGCGCGGGCCGTTCGCGACGGCAACACCGTCATTACTGAATTGCCGCGCCGACCCGAAGATGTCTTCGAATACGACGTGCTGCTGTTGCTCGACCCGGACCCGGGCGAGCTCGATTCGGCCTGGGCGATTACGGTGCGGCGGTTGGTGGACGAGTTCGGCGGGGGCGTCTTCCTGCAGGCCGGGCCGCACTTTTCCAGTCGCTTCCTGCGCGACCCGCGTCTCGAAGAGCTGATCGCGATCCTGCCGGTGATTCCCGACCCCGACGCCGACGTACGGCTCAGCGAGCAGGGGGCCTGGCGGACGCGTGCATATCCGATTCGCATCCCGGATGAATCACAGTCTCACCCGCTCTTGCGCCTGCACGTCGATGTCGATACCAGTCGCGCGATCTGGGAGGCCTTGCCGGGCGTCTGGTGGTATTTGCCGGTCTTGCGCGCCAAGCCGCTGGCCGCACCCTTGCTGTGGCACGGCAGCGCGGCGCACGCTACGCGTTACGGGCAGCCGGTCTTGTTGGCGACCCAGCCGTTCGGAGCCGGCAGAACCGTCTTCCTGGCGTTCGAGAACACCTGGCGCTGGCGGAGCACCGGGGAACAGTACTTCAACCGCTTCTGGGTCCAGCTCGTCCGGTACCTCGCCCAGCCACGCCGTGAAGGTGTGAGCAAACGCGGCACGATCGTCCTCGATCGAGAGGCGATCCGCCCCGGTGACTATGTCAAAGTTGAAGCGCGCGTGCTGGACGAGACGTTCGTTCCCTGGCACGAGTCGGAAGTTGCCGGGCGCGTCGAATTGCCGGGTGCTGACGAACGTCAGTTGACGCTCAAAGCTATCCCCGGGCGTACGGGCTGGTTCGCCGGCCGGTTGGCGGTCGACTGGACCGGCCCGGCGACTATCCGCGTGCCGCTGCCGAGTAGTGGGGGAGGCGACGGGGCGGAAGAGGAGCTCTGCAAGCATATCCAGGTCGAAGGCTCGGATGTCGAGTTGCGCCGGTTGGCGTTGCGTGCCGAGCCGCTGATGGCACTCGCAGAACAGACCCAGGCGACGTACGTTCCGCTCAGCCAGGCCGCCGAGCTGCCCGACCTGATCGAGAACGCCAGCCAGGTCAAGACGGCGCGCGGCGTGGACCGGCCGCTGTGGGACAAGAGCTGGGTGCTGGCGTTGATCGCGGGCTTACTGGGGGTCGAATGGGCGTTGCGCAGGAGACACCATCTGCTGTGAGCGCTGAGCTGCTTGACAACTTGCGCGCGCGGCTCGAGCGGCGCATCTTTTCGCCGCTGGCACAACTGCGACGGCGCGGACGGCTTTATCTGGCGCTGGACGGAGCCGTGGTCGTGTATCTGTCGCTGTTGGGTGGCGGCGTAGCGCAGATGCTGCTCGACTGGGGGTTGAATCTCGGGGTCGATCAGCGGGGTCTGCTCAGCGCGTTCGTCACGGTGTTCTGGGTGTGGATGCTCTATCGCCGATTGCTTGCTCCGCTGGTGCGTACGATCGCTGCGGCTGGCCAGGGCGCCGGTGGGTACATCGGTGGCGCTGGCGTCCCGCCGGTGGGCCCGGCCGGCGCGGGGCCCAGCCGCTACGGCTCCTTGTCCGATCGGTTGTTGGCCTTGGCGGTTGACCGGGCGCACCCGGAGCTGCACGGCCAGATGGCGGCGGCGGTGCAGTTTGCCCGCGGGCAGGTCGGCGCTGCCGATGCTAATTCCCCGCAGTTGGTCCGGGCGGTGATGGACGACGCGTGCGCGGTGGCATCCGGCGTGCGTTTCATGGCGGTGCTGAACCATCGCCGGGCCCGGCAGCGGGTGGCCGAGTTGGGCGGATTGCTGCTGGCGACCG
The DNA here is from genome assembly GCA_964508075.1 of uncultured Planctomycetales bacterium. GTDB lineage: Bacteria > Planctomycetota > Phycisphaerae > UBA1845 > Fen-1342 > JALSRY01. The sequence goes on along the minus strand of CAZDTB010000027.1, from coordinate 2,358 downwards.
GGGTCGCTGCGGCCGTGATGTCCGATCTGGCGGGTACCTGGTTTCGCCGCAACTGGCTCTTGCAGGAAGTTCCCTGGCCGCAGCAGACGTACATCACGCCGATCGGGTTTGACGAACACGGTCGGCGGCGTGTGCCGCGCGGCGAGGAGCTGGAGATCGCGGCGACGAACGTGGGCCGCGTGCCGAACTCGGTTGAGCTGCGCTGGTCGACCGATTCGGGCCGGGAGGGGAGCGAGGCGATGACGCTGGTCGGCGTCAACCGCTGGGAGGCGTCGCTGGGTATGCTGAGCGAGGATGTCGTCTTTCGCATCGCGGGCGGCGACGAGCGCACGCGCGAGTACGTGGTCGTTGCGGTGGAGCGGCCGCGCGTGGTCCGCACCAGCGCCCGGATCACACCGCCGGTCTATACCGGGGTCGCACCGCTGATTATCGAGCAGCAGACCGTGCTCGAGCTGCTCACCGGCTCGGTGCTGGAGATCGAGGCGGAATTCAACCAGCCGGTCGAGTCGGCCCGTTTCGTGGGGACCGGCGGCGAAGTGGCCGCGTGCCAGCGTTTGGGGCCGAAACGTGCGCGTGTGACCTGGGACGCGCCGGTCTCCGGCTCCTACTCCTTTGAATTGGTTGATCGCGACGGCTGGACCAATCGCCGACCTGTCCGTTACACGCTCAACGTGGTGCCTGACTTGCCGCCGGTGGCTCATCTGGAACTGCCCGATGTAGGCGAGAGCATCACGCCGACGGCCGAGTTACCCGTAGTACTGTCCTTCGAAGACGTCTATGGTTTGGGCGGCGTGGCGCTGCTGGTGCAACGCGGGGACGATCCGCCGTTCGAGGTGGCACTCGATGGGTTCGAGCCCGGCGGGCGCGGGTACGATGTGGAAACGCTGCTCGCGGTTGGGACGTTCGGCGCGGCGCCGGGTGAGCGGGTGCGCATCTGGGCCGAGGGGCGCGACCAGGATCCGCAGGGTCCGAACGTTGGTCGGTCGGAGCCGGTCAACTTGCGGGTGGTCACGCCGACCGAGCTCCTGGCGGAGTTGGCCGGCCGCGAGCTTGAGCTGCGGCGCGAGTTTGAGCGCTTGATCAGCGCGCAGCGCGGCCTGACGGATGCGTTGGAGCGCTTGTTGCCCGAGCTTCCCGAGGGCGGTGTGCCCGCGGCGGCGCTCGGCCAGCGCCTGGCCGGGCTGGCCCGGCGGCAGGATGCCGACACGAAAGACTGCCTCGCAATCTGTCGCCAGTTCGAGCAGATGCTGGGTGAGATGCGGATCAACAAGGTGGCACGCAGTGGCGACGAGCGTCGCATCGGGGAGCGGATCGTTGCGCCGCTCGAGCAGCTCGGTGCCGGCGCGATGCCGGAAGCGTCAACGGCGATCGCCGACTTGCGGCAACAGGTCAGTCGCGAGGTGGTCGTGGCTTTGCCGGGCTGGCAGGCCGACATTCTCCGCAAGATGCGTGCGATCCTCGCGAACATGCTCGAATGGGAGGGGTATCGTGAGGCGGTGGCCCTGCTTCAGGAGATCATCGACGCGCAGACCGCGCTGCGCGCTGAAACCGTCGAGGCGCTCCAGCGGCAGTTGGAGGATATCCTGGGTCTCGAAGAACCGCTTGAAGCCCAGCCGGACGAACTGCCGAAACCATAGAATATGCTGGGTGCGATGCAATCGAACCGGCAAAATCCGAAGCTGCTGCCAGGCGTGCTGATCGGACTGATCGTGGCGCTGTGGGCGGCTCCGCGATCGGCGTCGGGGCAAGCCTCACCGGGCACGCCGCCTGACGCCGAGCGCGAGGTCAGCCCGGCGTCTTTGGCAGAGCGGCAGCGCGTGGTCCGAGACCGCGTTCAGCGCCTCGAGAGCAGCATGCTGAAGCTGTCGCGCCTGCTGGCGGAGAGCGAGCCCGCAAAGGCGGAGCGCTTGCGCGATGCGCTCAAACACGTCGGCAGCCACCGCATCAAGGCCCGGCTCGAAGAGCTCAGCCAACTGCTGGAGACCGACCAGCTCAGCGAAGCGGATCGACAGCAGGAACTGCTCCTGGCGGACCTCGATGCGCTGCTGACGTTGCTGACCAGCTCGCTCAACGAGGTCGAGCGCCGCCGCGCCGAGCGCCAGCGGCTCGAAGCCCTCAAGCGAACCATCCGCACACTGCTGGATGAGCAGACGCAGATCCTGTACCGCACGCAGCACGTTGAGCAACGCGTCGGGCAGGCGGGTGAGGTGTCGAAGGAGGTCAGCGAGATGCTGCGCCAGCTCGAACGACTCCAGCGCGACGCGCAGCGCCAGGCCGACGAATTGCAAGGCGAGATGCAACAGCCCGACCAGCAGGAACGCGCTGCCCCGCCGGCGGACCAGGCCGATGGCCGGCGAG
>CAZDTB010000026.1:5351-19662 GCA_964508075.1 uncultured Planctomycetales bacterium | reverse complement strand
CGGTGGGTTTGGGCATACGGGGCACTGAATGGCGAATTACGAGTTGCGAATTGCGAAAGTGCGGGGTTCGCTTAGCCCGACGCCTTCCAGGTTGGGGCTCAGAGTTCAGTGCTTCAGGCAGATCGTGTCGGGCTGTACGCTCGTGTTTGACGGCCGGCACAGCGACTCAAGAGTGGTATCAGCATGAGTGGTTGGACCTGGATCATCCTGGCGATCGGGGGCGTTGCTCTCTTGGCCGTACTCACACGACTGCTTTCTGGGAGGCTCAGACGGTGGCGTCAGCGACAGGACGCGCGTCGGGCCGAAATGGGTGTCACAAGGTGCGCGAAGTGCGGATACCCGTTGGAAGGGTTGGAGTTCCCGCGGTGTCCGGAGTGTGGGGCGTTGCGGGGCTTCAAGAAACCGCTGAACAAACTCGGTCTGACCGAGGAAGAAATCAGAGAGGGCTTCGCACAGCGGCGACGAGAGCGCGAATCCCGCCAGCGGAACTCGGAGAATGCATCATGACGGAAGCCGAGGCGAGCGGGACTGTGAGACTCGCGTTCCACCCGCTTACGCCGGAGCGGTGGGGAGACTTCGAGGCGCTCTTCGGCGAGCGGGGTGCCTGCGGGGGGTGCTGGTGCATGTGGTGGCGGTTGAAGCGTTCCGAGTTCGAGAAGCAGAAGGGAGCGAAGAACAAGCGGACGATGAAGAAGATCGTCGAGTCCGGCGAGGTGCCCGGGATCCTGGCGTACGCCGACGGCCAGCCCGTCGGCTGGTGCGCGGTGGGACCGCGCGAGTCATATCCGGTCCTGCAGCGCAGCCCGACGCTCAAGCCGGTCGACGACCAGCCGGTGTGGTCGATCACGTGCTTCTTTGTCGCCAAGCCGTATCGACGACGGGGGGTCTCAGGTGAGCTGCTGAAAGCCGCGGTGGCGCACGCCAGGAAACAGGGGGCACGCATCATCGAAGGCTATCCGGTCGAGCCGAAGAAGGGACGACTGCCCGACGCGTTCGCGTGGATTGGCCTGCCGTCGACGTTCGAGCGAGCAGGCTTTGTCGAGGTGCTCCGCCGCTCGCCCACGCGGCCGATCATGCGGCAGATTGTCGGGCGGCGCCAGCGCGTCGGGGCGAACTGAGTGGCGGTGGCGGTTGGGTGCAGGAAGAGACACCAATGAGGCAACGGTTGCTTGCACTGGCGGGGCTGGCGGCCCTCGGATTTTGCGGCGGGTGTTGGAATCCGCCGGGGCCAACCGCGCGGCAGGTGGAACGCGGGCTGGTGTGGATGCTGCCGGGCGTGGAGGGTGGGCCGTGGTCGGTGTATTGGGCCCACGCCGCGTTTCGCGACGCGGGGGTCGAGTCCGAGATTCGGATTTTCGAGTGGCAACGCCCATTCGGCACGCTGCAGAACCTGACGGACTATGAGGGGAATCGCCGAAAGGCTACCGAGATCGCGGAGGAGATCGCTGGGTATCGGCAGGAGCATCCTGAGGGGCCGATTGATCTGGTCGGGTACTCGGGCGGCGGCGGTCTGGCGATCATGGTCGCCGAGGCGCTGCCCGAATCCATCCGCCTGCGCAATGTGGTGCTCGCTCAGCCGGCGATCAGCCCCGACTACGACCTGACCGCCGCCCTGTCGCGCATCGACGGCAAACTCGTGAATTTCTACTCGCCCTATGATTGGCTGATTCTCGGGGTGGGCACTCGGTTTTTCGGGACGATGGATCGGCGGGACGTGGCGTCAGCCGGCAAGGAGCGTTTTGACCTTGAGCGTGCGGTTCGCCAGCCAGCGCTGCGCGCCAAGGTCGAACAGCGCAGCTGGGAGCTTCGGATGGTCGGCGATGGGCACTTCGGGGCCCATTTCGGCATTCTGTCCTACTGGTGGAACCGCCGGCACGTTGCGCCATATTTGCTTGGCGAATGACCGGAGGCGTCGGTGCCGCATGGTCAGTCCACCAGCTTTGACTCGGGCACGTCGGCGGGCTTGGTCTTCAAGCGGAACTGCTCCGGGCGCTCCTTCAGGACCTTGCGCAGCCAGCCTTCCGAGTAGCCCTGTTCCTGTGGGCGGCCGTCCTCGTCCTGGACGTAGCCGTCGTTGTACTTCTGGATCAGGTACTCGCCCAGCTCACGCCAGCGCTTGACCACCAGCTCGGCGTGCGTGACCGAGTAGTCAGTCAGGTAGCGCGTCATCAGCTCGGGGTTGGTCTTCGCCAGTTCGACGGCCGTTTTCTCAACTGCCGGCTGGAGCGCCAGCAGATGCTCTTCGAGTTCATGCTGCACGGCCTGGATGTCGGGGCACATGTCGGAATAGCGCAAATTCGCGTAGTTCGCCACAAAGTTGAACACCCACCACGCCGAATCCCACGTAAAGCTCTCCAAACCGCCGACCGCATACGATGGCGGCACGTCCACGATCCCGCAGTAGAGCGGCACGTAACAGCACAGGTACGTATCGTCGACGGCGTACCAGTAGACGCCGCCGACCGGGTCTGGCAGCCAATCGCGGGACTGTGAGACGAACGTGAATCCGCTCTGCTGCGTCGAGATCGGCCGCTCCCAGGCGTACTCGACGCCGTCGATCGTCCAGTGGATCGGCCGCCAGCGGTTAGGCGTGCCGTGCGGGCCGGCGTCGATGCCCTTGGTCATGTCGAAGTCGGTGCCTTCGTAGTGGTCGCGCATCAGGTCGAAGACATCCGCCAATGAGAGCTTCTGGTCAGGCTTGACCCACAGCGGATACGGCTCGGCCCCCTCGACCGCCCGATGATAGTCGGGCGCAAAGTTCTGCGACGGCGCCAGGCGGCGGAAGAAACTCCACACGCGCGTTTCGGCATACCTCTGATTCTTGGGCGTCGGCGGACAGTACGCATCGCAAAAGCGGAACGGCTTGCCGGAGTCCGGATCGTAGTACCCCTTCTCGATCGCGAACGAGATCACATTCTCGGAGTACAGACAGTTCTCGGGATCGTCGAGCGGAAACTCGCCGATGCGCGCCTTGTTCGCGTGACACGAGACGTACCCGTCCGGGACTCGCACGGCGACCCAGTGGGCTCCTTGCCTGCCCGGCCCCGGCCCGATGATCTCCAGAATCCACGCCTCGCGCGTGTCGCCGATCGAGATCGATTCGCCCGTCGAGCGATAACCGTATTCGGCGACCAGGTCGGTCATCACCTTGATTGCCTCGCGCGCGGTCCTCGCGCGCTGCAGCGCGAAGCGCATCAGTTGCCAGTAGTGCAGCACACCCTCGGGGTTCTGCAACTCTGCTCGACCATCGAATGTCGTCTCGCTGATCGCGAGCTGATGTTCGTTCATCAGGCCGACGACGGCGTACGTGTGCGCGACCTGCCTGATCTTGCCGTGCACCTCGCCGGACCAGTGCTTCACCTCGATGAGCTCTCCGGGCTCATAGTCGGCGGCGGGTTCATAGCGCAGATGCGGATGAAACTCGCCATCGCACGTGTAGGTGATTATGACGGAGCCGTCGGCCGACGCGCCTTTCGTGACCAAGAGGTTGGTGCAGTCGCCCTTAACGATCGGCACCGCCGAGAATACACAGGCTGAGACGCACGACAGTGACAAACAGAGTGTCTTCTTCATATCCTCAGTCTCGCAGGGGGTTGGAAGGTTGACACGGATTGTAGCACGGCCGCCACTATTTCCGCAGGCGCATCGCCAGCAGCAGCGGCCAGCCGACGTACTTCTCGGCCCGCGGCGTTCGGGCGGCAAGATCGGTGTCCGCCTTCCGTTCGACGATCTCCTCGATATGCAGCCCCGCCTTCAAAATCGCCATCACATACTCGCCGTACGTATGCTCGAACGCCTCCACGCGCACCTCATTCCCACTCTCCGGGTCCGTGAAACGCGCCGTGATGCCGAGCACGTTGATCGCCGGGTGCAGCACCGTGAATATGACCTCACCGCCCGGCTTGATTAGCCGCTGCAAGTCGCGAAACGTCGTTTTCAGTTCGGCCAAATGATCGGCCACGAGGGCCAACAGGGCGATGTCGAACGTGTTGTCCGGCACGGGCAGAGGCGCCGGCAACGTGTGTTTATGCAGCCGCACGCCAACGTTTGACAGCTTCTCGCGGGCCTTGGCCATCATGCCGGTGGAGCAGTCGAAGGCGTCCACCGAAGCCCCGGCTTGAGCCAGCCACAGCGCGTGCCGGCCGGTCCCGCAGCCTACATCCGCAACTCGCAGCCCCCTGGGCGCATCGAGCCAGGCCCGCACGACCGGCTCTTCAAGCATTACGAGCGGATTCAGTTCATCATCGTAGATCTGCGACCAGCGGTCGTATCCGCTTTGCGTGTCCAGGTGGATCCGATCAGCCATGGCGTCCCTCGGGCCCGAGCAGGCGCGGTACTCACCGAGACGCTCACGCTCCCAGGTTACAGTGATGCCATTGTAGCGGATGATGTCGGCTCCGCCGCTACCCGGTGGCAGCTCGGAGACGGTGGGACGGTCTGTCTATGGCATCGAGGTCGGATTCTCGTACCAGACGACACCGAGGCCGGCTGATTCCTCGGTGGCGATCACGTCAAGATCGCCGTCCTGGTCGACGTCGAGGAGCTGGATCAGGTCGAACTTGCTGCCGGTGGTAGCGCTGATTGATTCGGTGGTCCAGAAAGGCAGTCCGGCTATGTCCCGTCGCGAGAGCCAGCCGACGCCGCGACGGCCGCCGGCGTTCTCGCAGGCAAAGACGATGTCGAGCGATTGGTCCAGATCGATGTCCGCCAGGCGAACGCTCTTGCCGGTTCCGAACGTGTCCGGCCAGGTGATCGGCGTCGCCAGCCAGGGCAGGCGCGGGTCGACCAGCGGCGAAAAGTGCAGCAGTTGACGCCCATCCGTCGCGACCAGGACGTCGAGTTCTCCGCCGGCATCCAAATCGCCGAGATCCATGAACATCAGCTCGTCGGTGGATGTCCCAATGCGGTGCCGCCGCCACGACGCCAATGTCGCGATTTGCTGGCCGGGGTTTTCCAGCCAGTAGCAGCCGCGGTCATCGCCTTTGCGATCGCTGTAAACGATGTCAACGTCGCCGTCCTCGTCCAGGTCGATCGGGATGATCGACATGATCCAGGCGGCGTCGGCCAGCGGTCGCCAGCTCCATGCCGACAGGTTGCGTGGGTTCGTGGGCGCAACCAGGAAGCCGATCTGGCCGTTGTCATCCTTTGCGCCGGCGACCAGCTCCAGACCGCGAACGCCGTCAATCTGAGCCGCTTCGCAGAACATCCATTTGCGCACTCCCGCCGTCGCGGGCAGCGGCTCGGTTTCCCAGGCGTCAGGATCGGTGAGAAGCGCGGCGGCGGACGGCGCCCAGTGCACGTACATCGTCTGGACATTACCCTGGCAGCAACTGACCACGTCGAGTTGGCCGTTCGAATCCAGATCGACGAGTACCGCGTCCTCGACGGCCGCGACCTCGCCGACCGTGACCGCCGGCCAGGGACTGGTCGCCTGCAACGGCCCGGGGTTCAGGTAGACGCTGACCAGCCCGCTCTCCTCCCAGGGGACGACCAGGTCGAGCAACCCGTCCGCATTGACGTCGCCCAGCTTGACGCCATCGGCCCCGCGGAAGCGATCGTCGATCGTGTGACGGATCCACGCGCTCGCCTCCTCGATCGGGAGAAGGATCTGCTCGCAGCCCGCGCAGAGGGCGAGCGAGATGACGGGCAGCAAGACCCGTACAGCGGACCTGGCTCGGCGGGCGACGTGAGTGTCCATACTGCGCTCCCATACGGCGGCCACGGCGAACCCGCGTGCGTTTTGGTGCTCTGTCGCGGCTCGAATGAGGGTGCCACTGGCGGCTTGCCCGCCAGTGGACACGGGCAGGCAAGCTGCCCGTGGCACCCAGCCGGACCCTTTAGCGGAGACAGAACCGGTTGGTCTATTGGCCGTTGACGGAGGCGGCCCGCGCTTTCTGGATCTGCTCGATCTCCTCGCGCATGTGGTGCAACGCCAGCCGTACATTGTTGACGAACTTGTCCACCTGTGCTTCCGCTCGGTCGCGGGGGCCGTGCAGGTCTTCGAGCAGGCAGTCCAGCTCGATCATCAGGTCGGCCAGCCAGTCGTCGTTGTGAGAGCGGACCTCTTCGACGGCTCGGCGGTACTCCTCTTCCGCCCGACGAAGCACGGCCTGGTCGACGGAGTCGGTCTGCGACAGCTTGTGATAGCGATGAATGATGGCACCGAGCCGTTTGATCTCACCGCCGACCGCCTGTTCGCGGGCGACCAGGTTGTGGGCCGCCTCGTGTCGCTCCTGCCTCTCGCCGGATCGCAGGATCCCTTCGCGAAGCGTTTTGAGAACGTCCTCGGGTAGGACTGCCGGCAACAGCGTGTGGATCGCCGAGAGCCGCCGCAGTACCCAGGCCCCGGTCTTCTGGTTGCCGCCCTGCATCGCCTCCGACGCCTGTTGCACCAGCTCGGTCAGCTGCGTGCGGAACAGGTCCCGCTTTTCGCCCACGCGCTTGAGCTGCTCCTCGCAACGCTCGACCACCTCCAGCTCGACGTGTCCGGGGTAGCGCTTGCGCAGGTCCCGGATGCGCACGAGCACTTCCTCGGCGCCGGCTTCGTTGTAGTTCGTCAGATGGCCTTCCAGGTCCAGGCGCAGCTTCGTCAAGGTGCCCTGCACCCGCTCGCGCAAGGGCAACCGGAACTCCGGCACCTTCCTGGCCGCGGGATGGGCCTCAGCTTCCTCGTCTTCGGCCGTCCCCGGCACCTGCGCCTGGGTGCGGATCTCCGCCTCACGCTCGGAAATGAACGCCCGCAGCATCGCGTACAAGACCGGGTCGGCGTGCACCTCGGGGTGTCCCAGCGCACGCGCGGCGGCGTACGACAACGATTCCAGGTTGCGCGTCTCGCGCATGATCTCTGAACAGCGCTGTTGGAAGACGGCCTCCCGCCGCTTGGCGTCCGAGCGCTTCCCCTCGCCGGGAGGGCCGAATACCGCTATCCGCACGAGCTCGCGGCGTCCGTCGCGCAGGTCGTGCGGACAGGCCGGGGAATCCAGCACATCGAAGGGAACACGCGCGCCCGGATCCAACCACCCCAAGCTCTCCAGCCGGTCGAGCAGCCAGCGGGCGACCTCGGGCGGCAACGCCGCGGCCGCGACCTTGGCCACCTCGCGCGCCAGCAACTCGCCGCGGATCATCAGCTCTCGGCAGACGGCGTCCGCCGCCCGCTCGACCAGATGTGGCCAGTCCGTCAGGCTTCCGCGACAGGGTTCGCTAGCGTTGAAATCCTGGCAGGTGCACATGTGCTCGCATCCGAACCCGGAGTGGCGCCGGCTCATAAGAATGATACCACACCGGCGGCGGGGCGCGTACCCGTTCGCCGGGGACTACCAGCGGTACACGGCGGTCGCGTCCCGCCCGCTGGCCGCCCGTATCTCTCGTCCGTTGACGCGGGCCAATGGAGCTGATTCGGGGGCGATGTGCAGCGTGAGTTGGCCGGCATCCTTTGCGCGGATGTCCAGCGGCGTGTTGGCGGGCGCGTGCAGCGGCAGGCGGACAACCGCGCGCGTGGTGCAATCCAAGAGGGGCTTGCGGTCACGCTGGACGTTCAGCCCGTCGTCGAGGTGCACGTCGTAGACCGCGCCGCCGACCCGTACATTACGTACACCGGCGGCGGGCAATTTGACCGATCCGAATCGCAGGTAACCGGCCGGCTCCACGTCAATTAGCTCCTCGATCGCGATCAGCGCCAGCAGGCCACCCCAGTGGTACAGCCGGGCGGCGTTCCAGACGTCTGCTCCCTGGCCCGTCTCGGCGTTGTAGTTCTCGTAGATGCCCCCATCCTCGCGCCAGTTGCGCAGGAAGATGTCGAGCCCCTTGCGAGCCAGCTCGGCCGCCTCGTCGTCGAAGCGGTACCGTCGCAGGCCCTCGGCTGTCAGGAAGTTGAACGGGCCCCAGATTCGCCCGCGCCAGTAATCGTTGTCGGGATAGGCCGGGTCGTTGCGGGCGATGGAGGGGATCACGTACTCGCCCCAGAATTCGTTTTCGTTGAGAAGGTGTTCGCGAACCATCCGCTCGGCGCGCTCGGGCGGCGCAACGCCGGCGATCAGCGGGAAGAACGACGTGGGCGACCAACGCTCCGAGAGCCGCCCGTCCCAATGCCGGTTGCAGTAGATGCCGTGCTGCTCATCCCATAGCAGCTCGTTGATCCGGAGCTTGATCGTTTCGTATTGCTTGCGGTATCCGGCTGCGTCCTTACTTTTGCCGAGGCACTCGGCGATCGCCGCCAGCGCCTCGCAGTCCATCGCGTAGTAGCTGCTCAAACCCACGTCGTCGAGCTCGAGCGTACCGGTCTGCTCGTTGAACGGCACGTCGTCGTACATCGGCGAGTTGTCGAGACCCGATTCCCATTTGGCCGCCTGGGCGCTGAAGCGGATGTCGACGACGTCGCTACAGAGTTGGGGATACTCGTAATAGGGCTTGCGATTCGAGCCCCATTCCAGCAACCCGTTGCCGTTGCCGTCGCGCCGTTTCACCCAGAAGCCGTGCCAGACTTTGAGCTGTCGATAGATCTTCGCCAGCCAGGCCTGGTCAGGGTCGGCCGCTTGGGTTTTCCAGATCAGATAGGCTCCGATCGGCGGCATGGAGCGGTCGAGCGATGCGGCCCCGTGAGCGCAGTAGTAGTTCGGCACGAAGCCGATCTGGTCGATCGCGGCGTTGACGGCCTCGAAATTGAGTCGGGCGAGCTCGGGCGATTCGTACGTGACCAACGCCCCAAGCAGGTAGGTATCCCAGCAGAAAACGGCTGGGCCGCCCCAGTCATAACACCAGTCGCGGCTGACCGGCGAGGAGACCAGGCGGCCCTTCGCATCGTAGAGCGTGTTCCAGGCCACCGCCTGGATCATGGCTTCCGGTCCCTCGGCGAGAGCGCCCTCACCACGTAGACACTCGCGCGCGTAAGCCGCCACCGTGTCTGGCGCAGTGGCCGCTTTGCCGGCCTTGACGTGCGCCGAGGCAGCCTGCCCCGGCTGGCCAATTGCGAACGGCTCGTTGATGCTGAGGAAGTAGTCACTGGGCCATGCCGCTCCTGCGAACTCGACCGGGCAACCCGCGAAGACGCCCGTGGTCGGCGATTTGACGGTCACTGGCGTGTCAACCGGCGCGACCAGCTTGAAAACGATGCGCTGCCGCGTTTCAGCCAGCGGCGTGACCGTCAATTCGAGTGTTCCGTTGTGGTCGTACGCCTCCGCGCGATAGGGCGTCTCGCCGACCTTGAATTCGAGCACGGCGGGTAGGCCGAGCGGCGCGTGCGGCCCGATGCGCGTCACATCGGTCCACCGGAACGTGTCACACACCTTGCCCGGTTTGCGAACGCCGGGCGGCGGCGGAACCGTCTGGTCCCAGATGCCGTAGAGCAGCGTGATCTTCGTCCGGCCCCTCTGCAAGTAGACGAGCCGGTTAAATCCGCGAAAGTCCCAGGTGTTCCAGCCGGTGGGCATGTGTTGCATCGGGGTATCCTCTGTCGTTCCCTCTTCGTTATTCGATGTAAACGCGCTCGCTCACCTGCGCTCACCCGGGTCGCGTCCATTCTCGGGGGTGGACTCTGCGGCATCCATCTCTTCGAGCGGCGCCGGCGACGGAATGCTCGCCACGATGGGCGCATCAAGCGAGCCGGCGGCTGGCCGCAGCGCCAACGTGCGAATGACCAGGGGCAGAACTCGGAAGGGCACCGGCGCCACGCGAAACAGCAGCAACAGCGTCACGCCACGTGCCACGGCCGAGAGTGCGAAAAGCGTGGCGTAGGCCATGTGATCCTGCCCAAGCGTTTTCAGTAAAAGGCCGCCGAGCAACGATCCGCCAACGATCAGTACTGCGTTGACCAGGTTGAACACCGTCAGCAAGCTTGTCCGCTCGTCCTCGTCGATGGTCTCGAAGATCAGCAGGAACGTGGCCAGCTCGTACGCTGCCCAGGCGCATCCGGCCAGCAACTGCACGCCGAGCAAATACGCGAAACGGTCCGACACCAACCACAAGGCCGAGAGCGGGACGATCGCCAGGCCGCCAAACCAGAGCAGGCGCTGCGCGCCATAGCGGTGAGCGATCCCTCCCAGACGGGGTAACACGAGGATCTTGGAGGCGAACGCCGCCCCGATCAGCACCATGTACTGGGGGTACGACAACCGCAATTCGCTCAGCATGTAGGGCGTGAAGAACGGGCCCGCGAGCTGCGTGGTGAAAGTCACAGCCAGCAGGTAGAGCAGCAGCCGCGCGTCCCGCCGCGTGCGCATACGCCGCACAAGTTCAATCGGCGAGACCGAACGGAAGCTCGGTGGCAGGGCGCGCGGTTCGCTCTGCAATGCGAGAAACACGGTCGAGACCGAGCGGGCGGCGGCGGCGATCAGGAAGGTCACGGCGAACGCCCGCACGGGCTCGTGAAACTCCCGGCCCAGTTGCAGCAGCAACCCGCCGCCGATCAGCCCTACGAGCAGCGCCACCTGGCAGAGATATGAGCGCCGCGCGAAGAAACGGGCTCGCAATTCGGGCGGGACGATTGTCCCAATCCACGTGTTCCACGCCGGTCCGGTTGCCATTCCGGATCCCCAGTACAAGGCGGCGATGATGAACACCGGCCCGATCGAAGCGCGGCCCAACAGCGCGGCCACGATCAGCGGGATGAAGCTGATCGATTGGACCGCCGCACACAGCACGACCCAGCGCCGGAGTGAGCCCAGCCGACGAACCGCGATGGGCGAGACGGTTTGTAGTACGGCCCCTGCCAGAATCGGCAGGGTCGCGATCAGGCCGGCCGCGACCTCGGTGCCTCCGACGGCGAGCAGAAACGCGGGCAGGTACGTTTCGCCGATGCCCACGTTGACACTGAATGCGGCCCCATCGATCGTGCTGGCACGCAGGTCCTTCCGCAACCGGCTTGGGTCTCGCATCACGCTCATCCGGAATAATGTACCCACGGCCCTGGTTGGCGACCACGCATCCAACGCTCGAAGTCGCCTGGACGTGTTCACGATGCTGTGGTGGACTGGCCATTCATACAACCCCCACACCGTTCCGACGGGGGTACCGTCGCGCGGATGCAATGCAATCGGGTGCCAAGGGCGGCTTGCCCGCCCGTGCCAGCGAGGTCACCGCAGCAAGCTGCTGGCGGTGCCCAGCGGGGAATTGTTAAAACCGCCACGGCGGTCGGTCTACGGACACGACACGCCGTAAACGGACAGCAGGGCCGCCAGGTCGGCCAGGTCCACGTCCTCGTCGCCGTCGAGGTCGCCGTCGTCGTACGTCGCGCCGCTCGTGGTTCCGTAGTTGGCGAGCAGTTGCGCGAGATCGGCCAGGTCGACGTCGTCGTCGCCGTCCAGGTCGCCGGGAAGCCAGCCGGTGAAGACGAAGTGGGCGTTGTAGATGCCGCCGGGCGTCCCGGGGGTGTAGCAACTGACCAGCCCCTGCCGCAGGTCGTTGAGCGTGGGCCAGGCGTTCATGCCCCCGATCGAGCCGCCGAACACGTTCGCCTCGCCCTCCTGGGTCACGACGAGCTGGTCGCCATCTGGGGCGCAGACCAGCATCGTGTCCAGCTCCGAGAGGTCCGGGTAGCGCAAGGCACACCAGGCGAGCAGGTTTCCGCAGTCGTCCAAGGCCCGCATCGGGTTACGCGATATCGCCTGACCGCAAACCGTGCCTCCGGCGATCTCGTCATAGAACGCGAGGGCCTTCCGCCAATTGCCCGGCGTGCCGACAAACCAGCCCGAGTTGTACTGCCCGCCGCCGAGGTTCACGTCGGCAAAGAACGCCATCTCACCCAGGCCGTTGATGTTCGGGCCCTGGAAGTCGAGATATGTGCCGCCGATCGGCGTCGTCTCGGTGTTGTCCACGTACCACTCGTGCGCACCGCCGGTGGTAACGAACAGGCCGCGGCCGGCGATCCCGCCCTGGACGATGCCGAAGAAGCTGACCTGTCCAGCGTCGTTGATGCCGGGCACATCGCCGATGGGAATCCAGGTTCCGTCCGCATAGCCCAATGACTCGCCGGCAAGGATGCTGAACGTTCCGCCGCCCGGAGCGGCGTCGCCGACCGCGACGTGCTTGGTCACCACGCCGCTGGTCCACTTCAGGAGGTTAACGTGCCCCGTGCCGCTGTTCTTGGCGATGAAGACGATCTCGCCGTAGTTGTTCATCGAGCCGGGGCCGACCGCGGTCAGAGTGCCACCGACCGGCGACGAGTCGCCGACCGCGGCGATCTTGATGATGTCGGCGTTGGCCGCGCGATAGAGGAACAGCCCGCGCGGAGCGCTGCCGCCGTCCACGTCGGCGAAGAAGAGCACGTCGCTAGCGTCGTTGATCGGCGGGGCGAACACCGTCCCCATGAAGAAACCGCTGAACGTGCCGCCCAGCGGCGACGGGTCACCGACGCCGCTGCCCGGGTCGCCGCTGCCGCCACCTCCGCCGCAGCCCAGCACGATGGCCGTCAGCGTATCCCCGTCGGCGACGAAGATCCCTTGATTCCGCTCGATGCCGGTGACCTGCGCCACGAACGCGATCTGACCGGCGCTGTTGATCATGGGGGGGTTGGCCGTCGCCAGCGGATAGAGCGTACCGCCCTCGGGGGCGGGCTGGTTGTGCCAGGCGTACGCGGCGAAGTCGAAGCCCGCCGGCGTCGCGCAGCAGGGACTTTCCCCGCGGTGCGGTAGACCGGTGAAACCCGATACCGGGCCGTCGGCCAGCGCGGGTATCGTCTGTTCGTCCGTGATGCGAACATACGGGCGATCAGCGGCGCCGGCCGTCAAGACCGCGAACTGAGCCCATGCCAAACCGAGCAGTGTGTACCGAAACATGCCATCCCTCCAGCGTACGAGTAGTTGAGACTACCGGCGTCTCCGAGATGTTCCTCCTCCGGCGCTCAGGCGCACAAGTGCACCAGCGCGCAGGTTTATTCTACCAACCGGCGTACCCGAGCAGCAAGCAGACTTCTCGGGCGGCCCTGACAGCGGTACCCAGTCGCACTGTCCTCCCGAGCAATGATCCAGCGAGAATACGGCACTTTCCGCATGAGACTGAGAGCCCGAGTCGGGTATGATCACCGGCTGGAATCTCGGCGGCCGGTGAGCCCAAGCAGAGCAGACCGTGCCGGCACTCGGTGGTTTCGGGCGTGATGACAGATGGCGATGACTTCCCGTGAACGCGTTGCTCGCACGCTGGCCCGCCGGCAGCCGGACCGCGTGCCGATCTACGACAAGTTCTGGTTCGAGGTTGAGAGGGAGTGGCGCGAGCAACTCGGCTGTCCGTTCGTCTACGATTCCCGGCCGTCCAAATTCGACTGGAGCGGTTCCGCTCCGGAGGCCCAGCCCACCTCGCTCCAGGAAGTGTTCGACATGGACATCGCCGAGGTCGCCTGGCCGGATTATCGCCTGCGCTTCGTAGAGCCGGAAACCATCGAGGAGACCGATGAGTGGGTCCTCCAGCGCGACGGCAACGAGGCCGTGCTCAAATGGTGGAAACACAAGATGGGCACGCCCGAGCACGTCGGCTACGGCATCGACTCGCCGGAGAAGTGGCGGAAGGTAAAGCCCCTGATCACCGCCAGCCGCGAGCGCGTGCGCTGGCACGAGTTTCGGCCGCTCTACCAACGAACGCGCGCCAAGAACCGGTTCATCTGTTTCTGCACGGTCGAGCCGTTCGAGATGATCAAGGACGTGCTCGGGCACGAGATCATGCTGAAAGCGATGCTTAAGCAGCCGGAGTGGATCCACGAAATCTTCAGCACGTACACGAACGTCGCGATCCAGATGTTCGAGATGACCGAGGCCGAGGACATGAAATGCGACGGGGCCTTCGTGTACGGCGACATGGCGTACAACACCGGCCCGATCATGATCCCCCCTCAATTCCGCGAGTTCCTCGACCCCTACCACAAGCGCCTGTTCGACGAGTTCCACAAACGCGGCATGCCGGTCATCTTTCACTCCGACGGCGACATCCGCCCGGTGATCGGGGACCTGATCAGCTCCGGCGTCGACGCGATCAACCCACTGGAATGCAAGGCGAACATGGATTTGCGCGATTTGGCGCCGCAGTGGGGTGACCGCCTGGGCTTCGTCGGCGGGATCGACGTTCGCGTGCTGATGACCAATGACCCTGAACAAATCCGCGCCGAAGTCCGCTCCAAACTCGCCGCCGCCATGCCTTATCGTGGATACATATACCATTCAGATCACTCGATTCCCCCCGGCGTGACGCTGGAGTCTTATAGAATCTTGCTGGATGAAGTGCGTCGGGTTGGACGGTACGAGTAGTATTTCGTTGTGTGTCGGTTTCCCGGTAGCGTGGGGCGCCCCCCCCCCCCCCCCCCGAGACCAACGGGCACCCCCAACCACACACC
>CAZDTB010000026.1:0-5341 GCA_964508075.1 uncultured Planctomycetales bacterium | reverse complement strand
TTTTTTTTTTTGTTGTGTGTGGGTGTCGGGGTGGGGTGGCCCCCCGGGGGCGGCGGCTGTTTGCCTACGGGTCCCCTACCGCCTCGGGGGGCGGGGGGGGCCCGACGCTACGGGCAATACTGGGCGCAGATATGACCCGCAGAGAAATCGTCGAACGAGCCATCACCTTCAACAACCCTCCACGCCTGCCGATGAAATTCGATGTGGTCGGCGTCAATGACTGCTACGACGTCTGGACGCACGACCCGACCGGCTGGAGCTGGGAGTTCGAGGGCGAGGCCACGGACGAATGGGGCTGCGTCTGGCGGCGCTCCGAGGTGCAGAACACTGGCCAGGTCGTCGGCCACCCCATACAGGACTGGGCCATGATCAGCGACCACCCCTGGCCCGATCCCGACGCGCCGGAGCGCTACCGCGACTTCGAGCAGCAGCTCGCCGGGGCCGAGGACCGCTTCGTGATGTTCTGCTTCGGCAACGGGATCTTCGAGCGCCTGCACATGCTCCGCGGCATGTCGCAGACCATGATGGACTTCTACCGCCATCCGAAAGAGATGCACGAACTGATCGAGCGGATCCTCGACCACCATCTGCGCGTCCTGCGCAACTGCGCCAAGATCGCCAACGGCCGCATACACGCCGCCGCGATGGCCGACGACTGGGGCCTGCAAGACCGCGCCTTCATCAACCTCAAGCTCTTCCGCGAGTTCTTCAAGCCGCGCTACCAGCGCTGGTTCGACGAGATCAAGGCCGCCGGGATGCACCCCTGGATGCATTCCTGCGGCCGGATCAACGACATCCTCGAAGAGCTGATCGACTGTGGCCTTGAAGTCATTAACTCACAACAGCCGACGGTGGTCGGCATCGACGAATTCGGTGAGCGTTTCCGCGGCCGCGTCTGCTTCGAGTCGATCGTCGACACGCAAACCACGCTCCCGCGCGGCACGTACGACGAGATCCGTGCCCAGGCTCACGAGCTGCTCGAAAAGTGGACCACCCCCCAGGGCGGTTTCATCGCCAGCGATTACAACGATGCCGAGGCCATCGGCGTCACCCTCGACCGCCGCCGAGTGATGTTCGAGGCTTTTGCTGAAAAGGGTGGTTACCCGAACTACCAGGAGATCCTCAACCGGACCAGCAAGGCCCTAATCGGGCATTCCTGGGGTCGCCAGACGCAGGAGTAGCCCACAGCCACGCCCGCTAATCCGGAACCCGCATTACAGTCAGACGTACTCCAGCGTGCGCGTCGGGCAGAATGCGGCGCAGGCCGGTTCATCTTCGCCGCACAGGTCGCACTTGATGGCGATCCCGCTCCGCGCGTCGTGAGTCATGTGGCCGAAGGGACAGGCGATCGAGCACAGGCCGCAACCGATGCAGCGGGCTTCGTTCACCTCGATCGCGCCGGTGGACTCATTGCGGGACAAGGCCTCGGTCGGGCAGACCTTGACACAGGCCGCCTCGTCGCACTGAAAACAGGTGAGGATCTGGTTCTTACCCTCGCCGAACATGAACGTCCGGATACGTGAGATTCCGAGTCCGCCCATACCGGCGTGCTTGAAGGAGCAGGCCAGTTCGCAGGTTCGGCACGAGATGCAGCGGGAAGGTGTAATCGTCAGGGTCTTCTGCATAGGTTGGTTCCTTCTTAGCGGGCGACCTCGACGGGTTCGGCGGACTCGATGGTCTTCATGTCAAACGTGGATCGGATCGTCGTCAGCGTCTTCTGCTGCGAGCAGGCCGGGCAGATTCTGAAGTAGCTCGGGTCCAGGCCGGACTTCTCCGCCTCGAACTCGAGTTGCTTCTCCGGCATGACTGGACGCCCGCAGGATTCGCACTTCACCATCTTGAAGCGATGCCCCCAGATCTTGCGGATGTCTCCGATGTCCTCGTACTTGATCGTGCCGGTCGGGCAGATGTGGGCGCAGCTCGCACACCCGATGCAGTCGGGCGGGGGTTGACCAAAGGGGATGGAGATCTTCTTGTCGATCCCGCGGCCGGCGGCGCTGATCGCGCTGCATCCCTTGACCGCGCAGACCCGCACGCACAGGCCGCAGAGAATGCACGTCGTTTCGATCCTGTTCTTCTGGAACGAGGTGGCAGTCACGCCGTACTCGGCCGCCAGCTTCTGAATGACGTCGGAATTGGGGCAGCGGGCCAGGAGAAGATCCAAGATGGTTCTCCTGGCGTTGCGGATCTCATGGTTGTCGGTCGTGACCTGAAGCCCCTCCTCGACGGGGTAGAGGCAGGATGTAACCAGTCCGGTCCAGCCCTTCCATTCGGGGTGCGTGATCTCCACGAGACACAGCCGGCAGGCCCCGGAAGGTTCCACGGCCTCGTGGTGGCAGAGGGTCGGAACCGGGATGCCTTCGCGCCGGGCAACGTCCAGGATGGTCATGCCCTCCCGGGCCTGGAAGAACCGGCCGTTGATCTCGAGGTTGATGGCTCTCTCAGTCGTCATCAAATCACCTCTACGGCGTCGACGGGGCAGACGTTCCGACAGGCGCCGCAACGCGTACACTTCTTCGCGTCGATTACGTGGACGCTCTTGATCTCACCCGTGATGCAATCCACCGGGCAGGCTTTGGCGCACAGACCGCAGCCGGTGCACTTCTCCTCTGAGATTTCGAAAGTGAAGAGGTCTCGGCAGACGCCGGCCGGGCATCTCTTGTCGTTGATGTGCGCCTCGTACTCCTGGCGGAAGTACCGCAAGGTGCTCCGGACCGGATTCGGCGCGGACTTTCCAAGAGCACAGAGCGAGGCTTTCACGACCACGTCGCTGAGCGATTCGATCTTCTCGATGTCGCCCGGTTTTCCATCGCCGTGGCAGATCGCATCGAGAATCTGGTGGAGCTGGTGAACGCCCTCGCGACAGGGGACACACTTTCCGCAGGACTCGTCCACGAGGAAGTTCAGGAAGTAGCGGGCGGTGTCGACCATGCAGGTGCGGTCGTCCATGACGATCATGCCGCCCGAGCCCATCATTGAACCGGCCTCGGTGAGCGAGTCGAAATCGACCGGCAAGTCGAGCTTGCTTTCGGGGAGGCATCCGCCGGAGGGGCCGCCGGTTTGTACGGCTTTGAACGGGCGGTCGCCGATGATCCCGCCGCCGATACCGAAGATGATCTCGCGGAGGGTGATGCCCATGGGCACTTCGACGAGCCCGGTGTTCTTGACTTTCCCGACCAGTGAAAAGACCTTGGTGCCGGTGCTTTTTTCGGTCCCGAGGGCGGCGTACTTCTCGGCCCCTTCGGTGATGATCCAGGAGACGTCGGCCCAGGTCTCGACGTTGTTGAGGACGGTGGGCTGATCGTGCAGCCCGCGGATCACCGAGTGGACGTACTTGGCGCGGGGCTCGCCGATTTCGCCGGCCACCGACTTCATCAGGGCCGAGGACTCGCCGCAGACAAAAGCGCCGCCGCCGCGGGCGATATGGATGTCGTAGGAAAAGCCCGATCCGAGAATGTCATCTCCGAGGAATCCCCGCTCGCGGGCCTGTTCGATGGCGCGTTGCAGGTGCTTGACGGCCAGTGGATATTCTTCACGCACATAGATGTAACCTTCGTGGGCGCCGACCGCCCAGGCACCAATCACCATGCCCTCGATCACCGCGTGTGGATCGCCCTCGCAGATGCTGCGATCCATGAACGCGCCCGGGTCTCCCTCGTCGGCGTTACAGAGAACGTACCGTGTTTCGGCGGGTGCGCCCGCGCAGGTCTTCCATTTCCGCCCCGTCGGGAAACCGCCGCCGCCGCGACCTCGCAAGCCGGATTTCGTTACGGCGTCGATAACCTCCTCGGGGGTCATCTCGGTCAGCGCTTTTGCGAGCCCGGCATAACCGCCGATGGCGATGTAGTCGTCGATGTTGCTCGGGTCGATCTTGCCGATGTTACGCAGCGCGATGCGGTGTTGCTTGCTGTAAAAGGGGATTTCGGTGTATTGCTCGACTCTCTTCTTCGTGTTCGGGTCGCGGTAGAGCAGGCGCTCGACGACCTCGCCATTCTTGAGTGTTTTTTCGACGATATCATCCACGTCCTTGGGCTTGACGCCTCGATAGAAGATCCCCTTCGGCTGGATTACCACTAGCGGTCCTTGCTCGCAGAAGCCGTGGCAGCCGGTGGTCTTCAGCCCAAGCGAGAGTTTCACGTCGAGCCCGTTGTCGCGGATTGCACGATCGAGGGCTTCGGTCACGCCAAGGCTCCCGTTGGCCAGGCATCCCGTTCCGGCGCAGACCAGCACCTCGGTTTCGATCTTTTCGCGCTCGCCGCGGACCTTCTTCGTCACAGTCTCCAGGCTCTTCGCACTCTTGATGCGCATGGTTCTACTTTCCGCCTTGTATCAATTTTGCGAGGGACCCCGGCTGGACGTTGCCGTGGTACTTGCCGTTGAGGGAGACGACGGGAGCCATGGCACAGGCCCCCACGCAGTTGACCGTTTCGAGGGTGAACTTGAGATCCTTCGTGGTGCCGCCCGGCTCGACCTCGAGGGCCGCGCAGAGCTCATCCACCAGGATCCTGGACCCGCGGATGTGGCAGGCCGTGCCCGTGCAGACGCGAATCACGACCTCACCCTTCGGCTCGAGGCTGAAGGCCTTGTAGAAAGTAGCCGCGGAAAAAGCCTTGCTGATCGGAACGTTCAGGTGCTCGCAGAGGAGCTCGACCGCTTCGCAGGCCACGTAGCCGAACTCCGCCTGGATGTCCTGGAGCGCGTGGATCAACCTCCCCGCGTCTCCTTCGGGATACCGCTTGAGAATCTTGCGAGCTTTTTTTAGATCGATACAGGTCTCAGTCATCGCTCTTTCCTGCTTTGGCCAGCTCGTAACCTTTCATGAAGGTCTTGCAGTTCACCTCGACGAACTGGGGCTTCTTCGCGAAGGTCTTCTCGATCATCTTGATGATCGCCTTGTGCGAAACCACCTCCTCAAGACCGATGTACGCCCCGAGCATCACCAGGTTGGCCGAACGCCGATTCCCGAGTTCGGCGGCGAGGTCGTTGGCCTTGATGTGGAAGGAACGAAGATCATCCCGGTCGGAATCGATCGGGATCATGGAACTGTTAATCACCAGAATCCCGTTCTTCTTCAGCATCGGGGCGAATTTCTCGAGCGAAGGCTGGTTCATCACGATCGCCGCCTTCGGAGATGAGATCAGCGGCGATCCGATCGGCGCGTCGCCAACAACCACCGTGCAGTTTGCCGTCCCGCCGCGCATCTCCGGGCCGTAGGAAGGAAGCCAGGTGACTTCCTTTCCCTCTTCGAGGCCGGCGTAGGCCAGGAGCTTGCCGAACATCATCAGGCCCAGTCCGCCGAACCCGGACATGAACACTACGGTCTGCATCTCAGGCTCCTTTC
>CAZDTB010000025.1:18654-19828 GCA_964508075.1 uncultured Planctomycetales bacterium | reverse complement strand
GGCGCCAGCCCCCGGAACGCGAGCACACCACAAACCCAGCCCCGGAGGGGCGACGCAAACGGGTGCCGGGTGGGCCCTTCCGTCGCCCCTCCGGGGCTGGTCCTCTCGCGCCAACGCGTCCGGGGGCTGGCGCCCCCGGCTACTGGCCTTCGCCCTTTCAGGGCTGCAATCCGCGTGTTCTAAAGACGGGACTCGCCTGGTTGGGGCTATCGCTTCCCCAGGAGTTGGCGCCGGCCAACTCGGAAACCGCACTCCGCCTCGCCATGCCCCGCGTCTGCGCTTCGCCGGCGAATTCCAACCCGCCAATTCTGTCATGCACCCCGTCCCCCCCCGGGGGGGTGGGGGCGTGACCAAATCGCCGGCAGAAAACAGAGCCCTGAGCGCCAGCGAGGGGTTCGCGGGGCGGCTGCCGGTCATCATCGAACCCCTCGCTCGCGCTCAGGGCTCTGATGCTCCCGCTCGCTGAAATCCGCAGCTCGTCTCGCACCGCCAAAACCGTCGTCCCGCCCGGGGCAGACCCAGCCGGGTGGCCATGCGCCACCCCGGGCTCCACCCACCGGGCCCGCTGGGTTAGAATGAGCCGGCAATCCGGATTGCTCGAGTCGGGAAAGCACCATGAACTGCATCCGCATTACGCTCGGCGACGTCGTCGTGACCGCCACGCTGAACAATACGAAGACCGCCCAGCTCGTCCGCGACGCCCTGCCCCTCGAGGCCAGCGCGAAACTGTGGGGCGACGAGGTTTACTTCGATACGCCGGTGACCGCTGGCGAAGAGGACCCGCAGCCGGGCGTTCCGTCGGGCACGGTGGCGTACTGGCCGCCTGGGAAGGCACTATGCCTGTTCTTCGGGCAGACGCCGTACAGCCCGGTGAACGTCGTCGGGCAGATCGATGGCGATCCGAACGTGCTGGCGCCGGTGGCCGAAGGAGATGCAGTTCGGGTCGAGGCGCTGTAGCTTGGTTGCATGTGCGAACACGAGAGCAGTGGAGAGTTAACCGTGACGCGCATTTTTTGGACAGCGTGGCCTTGCATTGGGTCCCTGATTCTGTGCTTCGTCTTGTCGACGACGGCCCTTGCCGACGACGGCGTGTGGATTCGCGTCAATCAGGTCGGCTATCTGCCCGACGACCCGAAGATCGCGTTGCTGTCGAGCGAGCAGCCGTTGGCCGGAC